>NZ_BAAHCA010000911.1:0-1964 GCF_054776295.1 Streptomyces sparsus | reverse complement strand
GGCGGTCCGGGACGTCGGCCCGGCGCCGGGGGAGCGGTCGGGTGCGGACGTCTCGACCGCGGACGTCCCGGTCGCGGACGTCTCGGCGGCGGACGTTCCGCCAGCAGGTGGTGCGGCGGCGGACGTTCCGGTTGCGGGGGGCTCGGCGGTCATGCGGCGGCTCCAGTGGTGCGCACGCCCCCGCGGGGAGGCGGCTGCTCGGAAAGCGACTGGGTGGGGGTGCGGAAACAGGCCAACTCGCGGAGAGGATGGTGTAGTCCACGCGGTGGCCCATGTCTGCGGGTATCTGTGGATACCAGCTCTGACCTGCGGTGCGGAAGGCCGTTGCCGAAGCGATACCAGGGGTGGTGTAGACCTGGTGAAGTCCGGAATGGAGACTCTTACTTCACGTGCGCACCAGAAGTGCGTGAACAGATCGCCTCGAAAAGCGGGGCGAACGGAATGAACAGCGCAAAGGGGAAGTGCCAGTGGATCGGCGGCGGTTCTTGGGACTGGCAGCAACCGGAATGGTCGGCGCGATGGGGTTGTCGACCACGGGCTGCGGGACCGGCGGCTCCGGTGGTGACGTCAGACTGAAGCTGGTGGCAGCCGACTACGGCACCCCGGGCGGCAACAACGGCGGGCAGGGGTACTGGGACGGACTTGCCGCCGCCTTCCAGAAGCAGAATCCCGGCATCACCGTCGACGTCAACGTGCTCAGCTGGAACGTCGTCGACAAGCAGGTCGCCGACATGGTGGAGGCGGGCGAAGCGCCCGACATCGCCCAGATCGGCGCCTACGCCGACTACGCCGCCGGCGGCAAGCTCTACAGCGCCTCCGAACTGCTCTCCATACCCACGCAGGCCGACTTCCTGCCGACCCTCGCTCAGGCCGGGGAGCTGCGCCGCACCCAGTACGGGCTGCCGTTCGTCTCCAGCACCCGCGTCTTCTTCTACAACAAGTCGCTGTTCCGCGCCGCCGGCCTGGACCCAGACGAACCGCCGGTCAGCTGGGCGCAGCTGAAGGAGGCCGCCACCGCGCTCAAGGCGGCCGGGGTGAAGACCCCCTACGGCCTGCCGCTCGGTCCGGAGGAGGCGCCTGCCGAAACGATGCTGTGGATGTTCGGCGGCGGTGGCGGCTACACCAACAACGTCGGCGCTTACACCATCGACTCGCCGGCGAACATCAAGACGTTCACCTGGCTGCGGGACGAACTGGTCGGCGAGGGCCTCACCGGGCCCGGCACACCCGGTCGCACCGACCGGCAGGACGTCTTCGACGCCTTCGGCCGGGGTGAGGTCGGCATGCTCAACGGCCACCCGGTGCTGATCCAGCAGGCCGAGCGCAACGAGGTCAACTACGGCACCGCGAAGCTGCCCGGCCGGGACGGGGAGGCCGGCGCCACGATGGGCGTGGCCGACTGGATCATGGGCTTCAAGCAGAACGGTCACCGCGCGGAGATCGGCAAGTTCCTCGACTTCGTCTTCAGCGTGGAGCAGCACTACGCCTTCACCGACCGCTACGGTCTGCTGCCGGTGACCACGTCGGCCTCCGACCGGATGAGCTCCGAGAAGAAGCACAAGAAGCTCTGGCCGTTCCTGGAGCAGCTGCCCATCGCCGAGTTCTACCCCGTCGGCAAGCCCTCGTGGGCCGGGACCAGCCAGACCATCAAGGAGTCCATCGGCAAGGCCGTCGCCAAGGACGGCAACCCCGAGGCCGTGCTCAGCTCGCTCCAGCGCCAGGCGGAGGCCGACGAGGCCGCCGCAGCCGCGAAGCCCTGACCCACGACCGGCCGCCCGGTCTTCCCGCGCCCGGTCCGCCGTTCCCTCCGTGCGGTGGGCCGGGCCGCACGAGCGGCACGGCTGTCGTCGGGCGTCGGTAGGCTCGAACCGTGACCCAGCACAGCCCGCCCCCGGAGCCCGGAACGCCGGATGCCTCGTCGGAGGGCCCGGCGGTACCGGAAGCACCGGCGGACGTCGCCCCGG
>NZ_BAAHCA010000910.1:0-1967 GCF_054776295.1 Streptomyces sparsus | reverse complement strand
CGCGACCCCCGCGGACGGGCACCCGGACGCCCCCGCCCAGCTCCCGCGCCCGGCGACCGTGCCCACCGGCCACGCCGAGGTGGACGCGCAGCTCAACCGGCTCGCGGACGCCGACCACCTCGCCGTCTCCGGTCATCTCGAGGTGTACGAGGATGTGCACCGTGGTCTGCGCTCCACGCTGACCGCCCTCGACCAGCACGACCCCGGGAGCTGAACCGCAGGTGGCCGTATCACGCCCACGCCGCAGCCGACTCGACGCGGAACTGGTGCGCCGCAGACTGGCCCGCTCCCGCGACCACGCCGGGCAGCTCATCGCCGCCGGCCGCGTCACCGTCGGCGGCACCACGGCGGCGAAGTCCGCCACCCAGGTGGAGACCAGCGCGGCGATCGTCGTCCGGGACGACGCCGACGATCCCGACTACGTCTCCCGTGGCGGGCACAAACTCGCCGGGGCGCTCGCCGCGTTCACCCCGCTCGGACTGCGGGTCGCCGGCCGCCGCGCACTCGACGCCGGAGCGTCCACCGGGGGCTTCACCGACGTGCTGCTGCGCGCCGGAGCGGCCCACGTGGTGGCGGTGGACGTCGGTTACGGACAGCTCGCCTGGCCGCTGCGCAACGATGAACGTGTCACTGTCCGCGACCGTACCAACGTCCGGGAGCTGACAGTCGAGACGCTCGGAGGGCAGCCGGTGGAACTTGTCGTGGGTGACCTGTCGTTCATCCCCCTGGGGCTGGTGCTGCCGGCCCTGGTGGCATGCTGCACGCCGGACGCGGACCTCACCCTGATGGTGAAACCGCAGTTCGAGGTCGGCAGGGAACGGCTCGGCAGCGGCGGCGTCGTACGCAGCCCGCAGCTGCGGGCGGAGGCGGTCCGCGCGGTCGCCGACCGTGCCGCCGCGCTCGGCCTGGGCGTGCGGGGCGTCACCGCGAGCCCGTTGCCGGGACCCTCCGGCAACGTCGAATACTTCCTGTGGTTGCGTGCCGGGGCGCCCGACCTCGACCCGGCTGACGTCGACCGTGCCGTTGCGGAGGGCCCCCAGTGACCACACCCGACAGTGACCGCACCGTCTTCCTGCTCGCGCACACCGGCCGGCCGGCGGCTATCCGCAGCGCCGAACTGGTCGTGCAGGGGCTGCTCCAGAACAACGTCGGAGTGCGTGTGCTCGACGAGGAGGCACGGGACCTGCCGCTGCCTCCGCAGGTCGCGAGCGTGCCCGTCGGTCCGGACATCCTGCGCGGCTGCGAGCTGCTGATCGTGCTCGGCGGCGACGGCACCCTGCTGCGCGGCGCGGAGTTCGCCCGCGCCTCCGGCGTGCCGATGCTCGGCGTCAACCTCGGCCGGGTCGGGTTCCTCGCCGAGGCCGAACGGGACGACCTGGACAAGGTGGTGGCCCGGGTCGTGGCCCGGGACTACGAGGTCGAGGAACGCATGACCCTCGACGTGCTGATCCGCAACGGCGGCGCGGACGGCCACCCGGTGTACACGGACTGGGCACTCAACGAGGCGTCGGTGGAGAAGGCAGCCAGGGAACGCATGATCGAGGTCGTCACCGAGGTCGACGGTCGGCCGGTGTCCGCGTTCGGCGGTGACGGCGTCGTGTGCGCCACGCCGACCGGCTCCACCGCCTACGCCTTCTCGGCCGGGGGACCGGTGGTGTGGCCGGAGGTGGAGGCGCTGCTGATGGTCCCGATCAGCGCGCACGCCCTCTTCGCCAAGCCCCTGGTGGCCTCGCCGAACTCGGTGCTCGCCGTGGAGGTCCAGCCGCAGACGCCGAACGGCGTGCTGTGGTGCGACGGCCGACGGTCGGTGGAACTGCCCGCAGGGGCCCGGGTGGAGGTACGCCGGGGGGCCGTCCCGGTCCGGCTGGCCCGCCTGCACCACGCCTCGTTCACGGACCGGCTGGTCGCGAAGTTCGCGCTGCCCGTCACCGGCTGGCGCGGCGCCCCGCACTGACCCCGCCCGGGCC
>NZ_BAAHCA010000909.1:0-1968 GCF_054776295.1 Streptomyces sparsus | reverse complement strand
CGTTCCCGCTCCCGGATCAGTCCTCCCCCGGTGGTTCCGGGCCCTCCAGGCCCCAGTCGCGGGTGATCCCGGCGGCGTGCGCGCCTGGCGCGGCCGGTCCGGAGCGCACCGTTCCGGGCGTGGCCGAGAAGCGGGGCGCCGGCGCCGGCTGGGTGATGCCCTCGTGGGTCACGAAGGTGCCGCGGGCGGCCAGGTGCGGGTGTTCGGGTGCCTCGCGCAACGACAGCACGGGGGCGACGCAGGCGTCGGTGCCCTCGAAGACCTCCGTCCAGTGCTCCCGGGTGGCGGAGGCGAAGCGTTCCGCGACGGCCTCGCGCAGCTCGCCCCAGGCGGCGAGGTCGTACGGGTCGGGTGGGTCCGTCAAACCGAGCAGTCGCACGAACCGCGCGTAGAAGCGGCTCTCCAGCGCTCCGACCGCCATGTGGCCGCCGTCCGAGGTGCGGTAGACGCCGTAGAACGGGCAGCCGCCGTCGAGCAGGTTCATGCCCCGGCGGTCCTGCCAGCCGCCGGCAGCCAGCATGCCGTGGATCATCGAGGTGAGGTGGCTGGTGCCGTCCACGATGGCGGCGTCGACCACCTGGCCCTCGCCGTGCGCGGCCGCGTGCCGCAGGGCGGCCAGCATTCCGACGACCAGGTAGAGCGAGCCGCCCGCGTAGTCACCGAGCAGGTTGGCCGGGGCGTGCGGCGGGCCGTCGGCGGCGCCGATCATGCCCAGTGCGCCGGTGACCGCGATGTAGCCGATGTCGTGCCCGGCGCGCGGGGCGAGCGGGCCGTCCTGGCCCCAGCCCGTCATCCGCCCGTAGACGAGGGCCGGGTTGCGGTCGAGGCACTGCCGCGGGCCGACGCCGAGACGTTCGGCCACGCCGGGCCGCCAGCCCTCGATCAGCGCGTCGGCCCGGACCGCCAGCTCGAGGACCTGCTCGACCCCCCGCGCGGTCTTGAGGTCGACGAGCATCGAGCGCTTGTTGCGGTTGGTGACGTCGAAGCGCGGATCGATGCCCAGCCCGGCGCCCCCGGGGCGGTCGACGCGGACCACGTCCGCGCCGAGGTCGGCGAGCAGCATGGCCGCGAACGGGCCGGGGCCGATGCCCGCGAGTTCGACCACCCGCAGCCCCGCGAGCGGTCCGGGCGTGTCCGACGCCGTCGTCATGCGACCCCCAGCCGTGTGACACAACTGATGTAACACCAGCGATGCTAAGAACGTGTTCCACTTTCCACAAGACCTGACGGCTCCGGATTACCCGGCCGTACGCTGGACCGACCGGTGACGGACCGCACGCCCGACGGCCGGGACGGCTGTCGGCGGGTGACGGCCCGGCACCCGGCGTCCCTCATCCCCGCACGAGGAGCAGGTGTGTCCCGGACCCACGATCTTGTCCTTTTCGGCGCGACCGGTTTCACCGGACGGCTGACGGCCGAGTACCTCGCCGCACACGCCCCGGAGGGCTGCCGCTGGGCGCTGGCCGGGCGCAACCTCGACAGACTCGCCCGGGTGCGCGACGGGCTGGCGTCGATCCGGCCGGAGTGCGCCGGCCTGCCGCTGCTGGAGGCGGACGCCTCCGACCGGGAGGCGCTGCGCCGGCTGGCCGCCGACACCCGGGTGGTGGCCACCACCGTCGGCCCCTACCAGCAGTACGGCGAACCGCTGGCGGCGGCGTGCGCCGAGGAGGGCACCGACTACGCCGACCTCACCGGTGAACCGGAGTTCGCCGACACGGTGTTCCTGCGGCACCACGAACGCGCCCGGGTCACGGGCGCCCGGCTGGTGCACGCCTGCGGTTTCGACTCGGTGCCGTACGACCTGGGCGTGCTCTACACCGTCCGGCAGCTGCCCGAGGGGGTGCCGCTGCGCGTCGACGGTTACGTGCGGGCCCGGGGCACCGTCTCCCGCCGCACACTGGTCTACGCGCTGGGCGCCTTCGCCCGCCGCCCGCAGACCGCCCGGGCGTCCAGGGCCAGGCGGCAGGT
>NZ_BAAHCA010000908.1:0-1969 GCF_054776295.1 Streptomyces sparsus | reverse complement strand
CCACGGCGGTGGCGGCGGCGGCGAGCGGCGCGAGCCGGTCGTGGTGGAAGCGGACCGCGTTCTCCGACACCTGGAGGATCGCCGGGCGCCGGGCGGCCTCGGCGCCCGCCGCTACTGCCTCGGCGTGCTCCAGCGTGATCACGTTGAACGCGAACACCGCGCGCCCCGACTGCCGTACGTCGGCCATGAGTTCGGCGGTGCGGACGAGTGTCATGGCGACCCCTGGGGTTGGGCGGCGCGGGTGCGCCCCGGCTCCCGGCGACCCACGAAAAGTGATCATGTCACCGCAAGCGGGGCGAGGGCGAGACCCCTGCGACGGGAAAAGCCGCCGGTGACCGGAGGCTCGGGCTCCGCCCAGCACGCCCCGGCCCCCTGCCCACGGTCGGCTGCTGCCGCGCCGCCCAGCCACACCTCGCCCAGCACCGCGCCGCGTCGCCCCGCCCGTCGGCGTCAGGCCGGTTGAGGCTGCGGGTGGGGCTGCACGATCCATTCCCCCTTGCGCAGCACGCCGGCCACCGCCCAGTCGGCGTCCAGCACCACCAGGTCGGCGTCCTTCCCGGCGGTGATCGAACCGATCCGGTCGTCGAGGCCGAGCAGCCGGGCGGGGTTGGTGGAGACTGCGCGCACCGCGTCCTGCACGGGGATGCGGTCGACGGTCACGGCGCGGCGCAGCGCGGTGTCCTGGGTGAGGGTGGAGCCGGCGATGGTGCCGTCGGCGAGGCGGGCGACACCGCCGGTGACCTCCACCGAGAGCGGGCCGAGCTGGTACTGGCCGTCACCGAACCCGGCGGCGTCCATGGCGTCGGTGATGAACGCGACCCGGTCGGCGCCGGCACGGGCGAAGGCGAGTTCGAGCACCGCGGGGTGCAGGTGGGTGCCGTCGTTGATCAGCTCGACGGTGACCCGCTCGTCCTCCAGCAGCGCCGCGATCGGGCCGGGCGTGCGGTGGTTGAGGCCCGGCATGGCGTTGAACAGGTGGGTGGCGACGGTGGCGCCGGCGTCGATCGCGTCCCGGGCCTGCTGGTAGGTGGCGTCGGTGTGGCCGACGGCGGCGATGACGCCGTGCTCGGCGAGCAGCCGGACGGAGTCGAGGCCACCGGGCAGTTCGGTGGCGAGCGTGAACATGCGCGCGGTGCCCCGGGCGGCGTCGACGAGTTTGCGGACCTCCGCCGGGTCGGGGTCGCGCAGCAGGTCCTCGCTGTGCGCGCCCTTGCGGCAGGGGGAGATGAAGGGGCCCTCGAAGTGGATGCCGGCCAGGTCGCCCTGCTCGACGAGTTCCGACAGCAGGGCCGCCTGCCGGGCGAGCACGTCCAGGTCGCCGGTGACGGTGGAGGCGACGAGTGTGGTGGTGCCGTGCCGGCGGTGGGTGCGCACCCCGGTGAGCACGTCCTCGGCGGTGCCGGAGCTGAAGGAAGCTCCGCCGCCGCCGTGGTTGTGCAGGTCCACGAAGCCGGGCACGAGCCAGTAGCCGGTGAGGTCGGTGGAGTCGGTCTCCGGCCCCCCGTGCTCGGCGCCGCTCTCAGCGCCGTCCCGGTCCCCGCCCCGAACCCCGTGCTGAGTGCCGACGGCCGCGATCCGATTGCCCTCGACGGTCACCCGGCCGTTCTCGGTCACGCCCGTGGGCGTCACCACCGTGGCGCCGGTCAACGCCCAACGATTGGCCTTCACAGGTCCACAACCTCCGCTGATAGCAGGTCCCGGGCGAGGAGTCCCGCGCCCAGGCAGCCGGCGGCATCCCCGAGCGCCGCCGGAACGATGGTGGGGAGACGCTGGAACGTGATCTTCGCGCGGACGGTCTCCCGCAGCGGTGCGAACAGCGTCTCGCCGGCTTCGGCGAGGCCGCCGCCGATGATGAGGGTGCGCGGGTCGAGCAGGGTGAGTCCGGTCACCAGGCCGGCGGCGAGCGCGTCCACCGCGTTCTGCCACACCGCGGCGGCCCGGGCGTCGCCGGCCTCGACGGCGGCGGCGG
>NZ_BAAHCA010000907.1:0-1973 GCF_054776295.1 Streptomyces sparsus | reverse complement strand
TCGCCGAGACCGAGACCCGGCCCGCCGTCCGGCTGCGCACCTACGAGGAGGCGGTGGCCTCACTGGACGGTGCGCAGTCCCGCCTGGACCTCGTCCGGGTGCTGCTGGGGCAGGGCGCCGCGCTGACGCTGCACGGCGACACCGCGTCGGCGCAGCGGGTGCAGCGGCGGGCCCGGAAGCTGGCAGCGGAGTGCGGTGCCGAGGTGCTGCGTTCCCGCGCCGCGAACGAGTTGCTGAGTGGCGGGGGCGTCCCGGCCGGCGCCGAGACCGAACTGCTCACGCCCAGTGAGCACCAGGTCGCCCGGCTGGCCGCCTCGGGACGCAGCAACAAGGCCATCGCCGCCGCGCTGTTCGTCACCCAGCGCACGGTGGAGCTGCATCTCACCGCGGTGTACCGGAAGTTGAGGGCGACCCGGAGTGAGCTGAAGGACCTGGTCGGCGAGGCCGACGCCTGAGGCGCCTACAGCAACTCGCCCGGGTCCGCCGTGTAGGCGCGGCGGAGGCCGTCGACGAGTTCGGTCCCGGCGGGCAGCGGCACGTCGTCGACAGCCGCGACCGCCCGCACCCCGATCGCCGTGTTGGTGACGAACGCCGCCCGCATGTAAGGGAGTTGTCCGACGGTCAGCACGGCGTCCACATGCTCCCCGCCGCTTCGCCGCAGCAACTCCATGGTGACCCCGGGCAGGACGTCCGCTTCCGGCCAGACGTGGCGCGTCCCGTCGTGGAAGCCGATGTTCCAGGTCGGTCCCTCGTGGATGGCACCCGACGCGTCGGTGAACAGCGCGTCGTCGAAGCCCGCACGTTGCGCGGCACGCCGGCGGTGCAGCGCGCCGAAGAGAGCCACGTGCTTCACCGCCGGCTGGTCGCGCAGGTAGGCGGCCGTGCGCAGGCGCAGCGGTGGAAGCACCGGGTAGGCGGGAGCGGGCCGGGTGGTGACCAGGACACTCGGCTCGGCCGCCGCGGAGGGGCGGCCCAGGTCCAGGTCCGGATCGAACACGGTCACCCGCACGACGAGGACACCACCCAGGCCGCCCACGGCGTGCCTGAGCAGATACCGGACCCGTTCGGGGTCCAGCCCGGTACCGAAGACGGTCCGGCAGTCCCGGACCAGGCGGGCCAGGTGCAGGCTCAGCCCGCGGACCCACCCGTGCTCCACCCGCATGGAGGTGAAGTGCCCGTAGTTGGTGAGCGCCAGGCCCTGAAGGGCCTCCGCGGTGACCTCACGGCCGTCCAGTTCCGCCATGCACCGGATTCTGCCAGCCGCACGGGGCCTCCCGGCTGCACCGCGTGCGCCGGTCGCGGCCCGGCTCGCGCGGGCCGGAACGGGCCAGGCCAAGCCGGCCGCTCAGCGTGCGGGGTGCTTGTGCAGCTCCATGAGATGACCGGTGGCGGCGAACTGCTCGTTGCCCTCCAGCCTGCCGGTCCGCGTCTCCACCACGGTGAAGCCCTCCCGCAGGTAGAGCTTCAGCGCCCGGTCGTTGCCGGCCAGCACGGTGGTCTCGATCCGCGGCCCGCCCTGCGCGACCGCGTGCCGCAGCAGCGCCGCGCCGGCGCCCTGCCCGTACCGGGCCGGGTCGACGTAGAGCCAGGTCACCTCGTCCTCCTCCAGCACGACGAAGCCCACCACGGGCGCCTCCTCGCCCCCGGCGGCGTCCTGGGCGACCCACGACCGGCCGTCGTGGAAGCCCTCGCTGTCGGCCGTCGCCGACAGCGGCAGGAACGCCTCGACACCCACGGAGTCACGCAGTTCGTCCAGCCGGGCGCTGTCGTGGATGCGGGCGGCGGCGTCCCAGTCCTCGTCCCGGTAGGGGCGTATGCGCCAGACCGGGCGCGTCGTGTCAGGGCTCATGCAGGCACGATGGCCGCAAGCCGCCCGTACGGCAACCGAATTACCCTCGCGCGGCGCCTCCGGCGACCACCACGCGTCGGCCCGCCGCCTCAGGGCGGCGTGCCTGGCGGCGCGGGCGCGGACC
>NZ_BAAHCA010000906.1:0-1973 GCF_054776295.1 Streptomyces sparsus | reverse complement strand
CTGCCCAGCGCCCGGCGGGGGCGGTCCGGCCCGGGGGAACCGTCACCCGTGGCGCGTGAGCCGGGGCGGGCTCCCGTGCGCGGGCTCGTCGGCTCGGCGGTGCGTGCTGCCCGCCGAAACCGCCCACCGGGCAGCCGCAGCCGCTTCTCCCGCCGGAACACGCCCGCGTGGTGCAGGGTTGTACTCCGCGGGTGCCGTCGAACGGCCGACCGACCCGACCGACCACCCGACGAGGCCGACCACCCGATGACGATGAGGAGAGCCGTGACCCCCGTCCGAGCCACCTGGTGGCGCGACGCCGTCATCCACCAGATCTACCTCCGCAGCTTCTCCGACAGTGACGGCGACGGTGTCGGCGACCTGGGCGGGATCCGGCAACGCCTCCCCTACCTCGCCGAACTCGGGGTCGACGCGCTGTGGATCACGCCCTGGTACCCCTCCCCCATGGCCGACGGCGGCTACGACGTGGCGGACTACCGCGACATCGACCCGGCGTTCGGCACTCTCGACGACGCGCAGGCGCTGATCGACGAGGCCCACGGGCACGGGCTGCGCCTGATCATCGACATCGTGCCCAACCACACCTCCTCGCAACACGCCTGGTTCCAGGAGGCGCTGGCAGCCGGGCCGGATTCACCCGCCCGGGACCGCTACATCTTCCGGCCCGGTAGCGGACCGGCCGGCGACGAACCGCCCAACGACTGGCGCAGCGTCTTCGGCGGGTCCGCGTGGAGCCGCGTCACCGAACCCGACGGCTCACCCGGGCCCTGGTACCTGCACCTCTTCGCACCCGAGCAACCGGACCTCAACTGGGACAACCAGGAGGTGCACACCGAGTTCGAGTCGATCCTGCGCTTCTGGTTCGACCGGGGTGTCGACGGGGTCCGCATCGACGTCGCCCACGGCCTCGTCAAAGCCCCCGGACTGCCCGACCTGGGCTCCCTGGACGGCAAGATCCTCCAGGCCTCCCAGGTGACCGACCACCCGCACTGGGACCGCGAGGAAGTGCACCAGATCTTCCAGCGGTGGCGGGCCCTGGCCGACACGTACGAGGAGCCGCGGGTGTTCGTCGCCGAGGCGTGGGCCGACGACCCGGACCGGCTGGCCCGGTACGTGCGGAGCGACGAACTGCACACCGCCTTCAACTTCGACTACCTCACGGCCCCCTGGCGTGCCCCGTACCTGCGACGTGTCATCGACTCCTCGCTGGAGGCGCTCGGCACGGTCGGTGCCCCGGCCACCTGGGTGCTGTCCAACCACGACGTGGCCCGGCACGTCTCCCGCTACGCCCGGCCGCAGCCGGACCGGCCGCAGCGTTCGCTCTCCGACCTGCGGGCACCGGCCGACCTGGAACTCGGCACCCGCAGGGCCAGGGCCGCGGCGCTGCTCACTCTCGCCCTGCCCGGCGGGGCCTACCTCTACCAGGGTGAGGAGTTGGGCCTCTGGGAGGTCGAGGACCTGCCGGAGGAACTGCTCCAGGACCCGACGTGGCAGCGTTCCGGTGGCACCGACCGCGGCCGTGACGGGTGCCGGGTCCCGCTGCCGTGGAGCGGCGACGCGCCACCGTTCGGCTTCGGGCCCGAGCAGGCGGCGGCCCCTCCCTGGCTGCCGCAGCCCGAGGCGTGGAAGACGCTGACCGCCGCGAGCCAGCGCCAGGACCCGCCGTCCATGCTCAGCCTGTACCGCACGGCCCTCGGTCTGCGCCGCAGTCACCCGGCGCTGGGTGACGGCACACTCCACTGGCTCAGCTCACCGGAGGAACCGGTGCTGTCCTTCACCCGTGAGCCCGGCTTCCAGTGCCTGGTCAACCTCCACGAGGAGCCGGTGGCGCTGCCCGCGCACAGCCGCGTACTGCTGGCCAGCGGCGGCCTGGACGGCAACCTGCTGCCGAGTGACACCGCGGTGTGGCTGACGCGCTGAGCCCCAGGGGAGCCGACCTGCCGGCCCGCGCGACCGCCACCGAGGCCGCGCGG
>NZ_BAAHCA010000905.1:0-1977 GCF_054776295.1 Streptomyces sparsus | reverse complement strand
GGTGGACGGGTGCCGGTCGTCCGGCCGGCGTCAGCGGCGCGGGCCGGGCGGGGCTGCCGGCGGACCGGCCAGCAGGTCGTGCAGCGAGGCGCGGACGGCGGAGACGAAACCGTCCTGGGTGGCCTGCGGCAGGGCGTCCAGCGACAGGTAGGGGTTCAGGTCCTCCAACTCGACGAGCAGCAGGTCGCCTTCGGGAGTGCGGCAGGCGTCGACGCGTTGGATGCCGTGGTCGATCTCGTTCCAGTCGACGAAGCGCTGGGCGAAGTCCAGGTCGGCGGCGGTCGGTTCGTACGGTTCCAGTTGCCACCGCTCCTCGGGGCGGGGCGCGTGGAGCGCGTAGTGGAAGGTGCGGTCGACGAAGAAGAACGAGACCTCGTACCGGAACGGGATCCGCGGCTGGACCAGCATCCGCCCGGCGGTCAGTTCCAGGTCGCGGGCCAACTCCCGCAGGCGGTCGGGCGGCAGGAGCCGCATGCCGATGGAGTCGGCGCCGTGCTTGGGCTTGGTGACGTACTCGTCCGCCTCGGGCAGCCGGTCCAGGTCGCGGGCACGGTCGACGGTGGGAATGACCGGATACCCGGCGGCGTACAGGTCCACCAGGTACTGCTTGCCCAGCATGTCGGCGCGGCCGGTGAGCTCGTTCCAGACGCGCACGCCGCCGCTGGTCGCACGGCCGCGGAACGTGTCGAAGGCGGCCCGGTAGTTCATCACCGGCCCGCTGTTGCGCACCACCACCGCGTCGAAGGCGTCCATCAGGGCCGCCGCGTCCAGCGGGTGACACAGGGCGAGGTCGAAGGTGTCGCGCAGCCGGGCGCTGAGGTGGATGTCCTCGTCGCAGTACCTGCGGCCCCGGGCCGGGTAGGTGAGGTCGGTGACGTACAGGATGCGGGGTCGGTGGGCGGACGGCATGGTGCTCCCGGTGGTTCGGCTGGACGTCGACGTGTCCGCCGGTCCTCGCGGGCCCGGTCGGGCGGGTGCCCGACCGGAGTTGGAGCCGGCGGGCGGGTGACTCACACCGTCGCGGAGCCGGGGCGGCGGTGCAGCAGGTAGCCGGCGAGAGTGCCGGCGGTGAACAGGGCGAGCACGGACAGCGCGGTGCTGCCCCAGCTGACGCCGAGCAGTTGGCCGCCGAAGTAACCGAGGGACACGCTGTACAGCGCCCATGCCAGGCCGGCGACGGCCGACCAGGAGACGAAGTCGGCGGGGCGGCGGCGGGCGGCTCCGGCGGCGAGGCTCATCACCGACCGGCCGGCCGGCGCGAAGCGGGCCAGCACCATCAGGGAGCCGCCGCTCCGGCTGAGCACCTGCTCCAGACGGACCTGGGCGACGGCGATCCGCCGTGAGCGGGCGAGCAGCCAGGTGAGGCGGCGGCCGCCGTGCCGGGCCAGCTGGTAGGCGGCCAGGTCACCCAGGACGGAAGCGGTCGCGGCGCACAGCACCAGCAGGAACATCTCCGGCAGGTGGGCGCTGCCGTGCGGGGGCGCGGCCAGCGTGGTCAGGTCGGTGGCCGTACCGGCCGCCGCCGTGGCGGCGGCGATCACCAGGACGCCGCTCGGCAGCAGCGGAAGGAAGACGTCGAGCAGCACCGACAGACCGATGAGGACATAGATCCACGGTGCGTAGACCAGCGTCCCCAGCGTTTCCAGCACCTTGACTCCCGGTGGCTCCCGGCCCGGTGCCCTCGGCCCGGCTTACCGCCGTACAGCGTACGCCGGGGTCACCCACAGGGCTGTGCCGGGGCCGTGTGGCGCCGATCCGGCCCCGGCGAACCGCGACAGTTGTGCCCGAACAGCCCACCCGAGGAGTCCGTCGCCCGTACACGCACGGCGCTTCCCGCGGCGGGCGCCACAGCGGGAGCGAACCAGAAGGAGGCGCGACATGGCGGCAAGGCCTGACGCAGGAGCAGTGACGGGCGGCACGGGGGCCGCGACGGGCACCACGGGGGCCGTGGCGCGGAGCGCGCCGGGGAGGACGGCC
>NZ_BAAHCA010000904.1:0-1977 GCF_054776295.1 Streptomyces sparsus | reverse complement strand
CCCACCCGGTCGGCCGAGGCGACCACCGCGGCGGCGTGGGCGGTAGGTTCCGGTTCCGGTTCCGGCCGGACCTGCGGCGGAACGGTTGCCGGCCGGCTGTGCGGCACCGGATCGGCTTCCTCGCCGCCGCGGTACTCGACGTCGTGCTCGCGCGCCACCCGGTCCCGGGCCGCGCCGAAGAAGTCACCGCCCTTGCGCTTGTAGTCGTCCGTGCCCCACTCCCGCGCGGGACGCTTCGGCGCGTACTGCAGGTGCGGGATGTGCTTGGCGCAGTGGATGTACGCCTCCTCCACGGTGACGCGCACCCACAGCTCCGGCCGGCGGCCGGGCACCGGATCGTGCGGCAGGTGCGGGTGCTCGGCACGGATCTCCGCGTCCTCCACGATCTCGGCCCGGCCGTTGACGTGCAGACCGATCCGGGCCCGCACGAAGTCGATCATCAGGATGCCCAGCCGGGGGTTCTCCTCGATGTTGCCCAGGCTGGCGTGCACCCCGTTGCCGCGGTACTCCGGATACGCGAGCGTGCGCTCGTCCAGGACCTGGAGAAAGCCCTGCGGGCCGGCCCGGAAGCTGCTGTCGCACTCCCCGTTGCGGTCGGCCGTGGCCAGGAAGAACATCTCCTGACGCTGGGCGAACTCCCGCATGCGCTCGTTGAGGTGATCCAGCAGTTGCTCGTCGTAGAAGCGGTCCGCGCGGCCGGTGGACCCCAACCGCTCCTGGATCGTGTGCTCCCCGTCGCTACCCGGCCGGGTACCGCGCCTGTGCTCTTCCACTTCTGCCACGTGTCAGTCTCCCGCTGCGACCAGCTCTTCCAGGGAATCGTGCCTTATCCGGTCCGGTGGTACACCGGCCCCCCGCAGCGCGTCCACTCCGCTGCGGATCATGCCCGGCGGTCCGGACACGTACCCGTCGTAGGCGTTCCACCGGCCGGCCCGGCGCACCGCGTCGGGCACCTGGCCGGTCAGGCCCGCCGCCCGGATCGGGCAGCCGTCGGCCACCACGGGCCGTACCGACAGCCAAGGGTGCCGTTCACCGAGCCGCAGCATCGTCTCCAGGTCGTACAGGTCGTGGTCGCTGCGGGCACCGTAGAAGACCTCGAAGGGACGGGCCCTGCCGTGCTGCGCCACGTCCTCTATGAGGGCTTTGATCGGCGCTATTCCGGTGCCGCCGCCCAGGCAGACCAGTCCGCTGTCGCTGCGGTGGTCCACCGTCATCGCGCCGGCCGGCGGACCGAGCCGCAGCACGTCCCCAGGCCGCGCCCGGTTCACCAGCGCACCCGACACCCACCCCGCCGGCACCGCCTTCACGTGGAAGGTCAGCAGTCCGTCCGAACGCGGCGCGCCGGCGAAGGAGTAGTGCCGCCACACGCGGGGCCACCAGGGCGTCTCGACGGAGGCGTACTGGCCGGCCAGGAACGGGTAGGGCTGGTCCGGGCGCACCGTGACGACGGCGATGTCCCGGGTGCGCAGCTCGTGCGAGACCACCTCGGCCCGCCACCAGGCGGGCGCGCGCAGCTCGTCCTCGGCCGCCGCGTCGATCATGATCTGCGAGATGGTGGTGTAGGCGCGCACCCAGGCGGCCTCGGCCTGGGGCGACCAACTGCGGTGGGCGTAGCGGGTGAGCGCGCCGATGAGGGACTGGCCGACGGCCGGGTAGTGCTCGGGAAGGGTGCCGTACTTGCGGTGTCCGCGCCCCAGTCCGGCCAGGTACTCGGTCAGCACGGCAGGGTCGTCGACGTGCTGTGCGGCGGTGAGCAGCGCCTTGAAGAGGCGGTCCCGCTGGGCGTCCATGGAGGCCGGGAAGAGTTCGCGCAGCTGCGGGCTGTCCACGAACAGCAGCGCGTAGAAGTAGGCGGTGACCTGGTCCGCGATCGGCTCGATCTCGGCCATCGTGCGGCGGATCAGGACGGCGTCGGGTGAGGGGCGGGCGCTGCCCGGCTGCTGCGGCGCGGGGCGCCCGGCGGCCTGCGGCGGGGCG
>NZ_BAAHCA010000903.1:0-1979 GCF_054776295.1 Streptomyces sparsus | reverse complement strand
GCCCGGAACCAGGTGATGCGGGCGTCACCGGCCGTCGTCGCGACCAGCGACGTCTCGCCGGGCACCGCCGGGCCGCCGGACTGCCCGGCGTTCATCGGACCGGCCCCGGGCACGCGAGGACGGCCCGCGACGAGGACAGGACGGCAGGGGCGGCAGGCACGAGGGGCTCGCCGGGGCGGTGGGGCGTTCGGTTCACTGGCACTAGAACAGGGTGCCCTCTTCCGGTGCCTCCAGTTCGTCCAGCAGCTCCGGCGCGTTGTTGCGGACGTTGCTGACGGCGGTACTCACCGGGTAGGCGCGGTTCCGCCCGGTGGGCAGTCCGGTGAGCAGCTCACGCAGCTCATCGACGTCGTTCCGGGCCGGGTCCAGCCAGGCGTCCCAGCGGTCCGGCGGCAGCGCCACCGGCATGCGGGGGTGGATGTCGGCGAGCGAGGACGGCCCCTCCCCCGGGGCCGCGGAGGCGAGCGGCGCCTGCTCGGCCTCGGTGGTGATCACCGTGCACGTCGCCCACCAGGCCCGCGGATCACCGTCCGGCAGTGTGCCGTCCCGCCAGAACTCGTACAGACCGGCCATCGCGAGCACCGAACCGTCGGCCGGCGTCACGAAGTACGGCTGCTTGCGCGGCCGCTTCCTCCTGCCCTGCTGCTCCAGGTCGAGCTCGGTGCGGGCGGTGACCCACTCGTAGTAGCCGTCCGCCGGGAGCAGGCACCGCCGCGAAGTGAAGGCCCTGCGGTAGGAGGACTTCTCGTGCACCGTCTCCGCCCGGGCGTTGATCATCTTCGCCGCGGTGTCCGGGGACTTCGCCCAGGACGGCACCAGGCCCCAGCGCAGGGTGCGCAGTTGGCGTACCGGCTCCGGGCTGCCGGACTCCTTCACCGGCCGCTCCAGGACCGCGTACACCTCCTTCGTCGGTGCCACGTTCCAGTCCGGTGCGAGCGCCTCGGTGGGCTCCCACTTGTTTATGTCGAAGATCGAGACCAGGTCCTCGGGCTGCCTGCTCGCCGCATACCTACCGCACATGCGGTCCAGCCTGCCACGCGGCACCGACAGCCGTGGTCGAATCCGGCCGCAGCGGCACCGGGACGGGACGGGCGGCATCGCGTGGGCCCGGCTCGATCGTCCTCCGGTGCAGTCGGGAGCGGGTGCGGTCGGGGGCGGGTGCGGTCGGGGCGGCGGCACTCTGGTGGGATGACGTCCGTTGCAGTGGCAGTGGGGGCGGGAGCAGTGAGGGGACGGATGAACACCGACAGCATCACCGATGTGTGGGACCGGGTCTTCGGCACGCAGGAGGCTCCGGACCTGTGGCTGGTGATCGCGACGGGCGTCGTGGCGCTGGCGGTGGTCGGCACCCGGCTGTCCTGGCGGGTCGCCCGGAACGCGGTGACCATCGCCCACGAGGGCGGCCACGGTCTCGTCGCGCTGCTCACCGGGCGCCGGCTGGAGGGCGTACGGCTGCACTCCGACACCTCCGGGCTGACCGTCTCCCGGGGCAAGCCCACCGGCATCGGCATGGTGCTCACGGCCGCGGCCGGCTACACCGCGCCGTCGCTGCTGGGCCTCGGCGGCGCCTGGCTGCTGGCCGCCGGCCACATCACCGCCCTGCTGTGGGGGGCCACCGCGCTGCTGCTGGCCCTGCTGGTGATGGTGCGCAACGCGTACGGCGTGCTCAGTGTGGTGGTCACCGGCGCGGTGTTCCTGCTGGTGTCCTGGCTGACCGGTTCGGACGTGCAGGCCGCGTTCGCCTACGGGGTGGTGTGGTTCCTGCTGCTGGGCGGTGTCCGGCCGGTCTTCGAGCTGCAGAGCAAGCGCCGCGGCGGCGGCGCCCCCGACTCCGACGCCGACCAGTTGCACCGGCTGACCAACGTGCCGGCCGGCGGCTGGCTGCTCCTGTTCCACGCCGTGGCGCTCTGCTCGCTGACCGGCGGCGGCCGCTGGCTGCTCGGCCTCTGACCGCCGACCCCGACCAGCCGCCCCCAGCC
>NZ_BAAHCA010000902.1:0-1982 GCF_054776295.1 Streptomyces sparsus | reverse complement strand
CCGGTGACGGCGGAGCGCCCGTACGGCACGCACCGAGTCGTTGTGGAACCGCCGGGCCATCGGCACCCGGCGTACCGCGGCGGCCAGTTCGGCCGCGGTCTCCGCACCGCCGGGCACCGCCCGCACCGCCTCCACCTGGTCGGGGTCGGCGAGGACCGCGCGCAGTGACTGGCTCAGCTCGCTCTCCGCCACCTCGCGCCGCTCCTCCTCCGCCTGCCGGGCGTCGTGCGCCGCCTGGTAGAGCAGCATCGAGGCGGCCGGATCGAAGATCCCGGAGGTGGCGAGTTCCTGCGCGACGGACGCACGCCGCAGCAGCTGCGCGTCCAGCGCGGCGCGGGAGGCGTCGATGCGCGCGTGCAGCCGGTCCAGCCGGCCGGCCGTCCAGCTGAGGTAGACGCCGGTGAGCAGCAGCGCCAGGGTGATCCAGATGAGCCAGTAGAGCGTCGACACGGCCGATCACAGTCCTTTTCGCGGATGGCGGTGCGCGGGTGCGCGGCGGGCCCGGCCGCCGCGGCGATGCCGGCTCAGGCCCATGGGCGGAGCCTGCTCGGCGGGCGCACCCGGTCGTCGGCGGCCACCGTGCTCGCGCCCTCGGCGACCGTCTCGTACACGGCCAGGATGTCCGCGCCGACCGTCGACCAGTCGAAGCGGCGCACGTGCCGGGTGGCGAGTTCGCGCAGTTCCTTGCGGCGCCGGTCGTCGCCGAGCAGCCGCAGCGCGGTGTCGGCGAGGGCGTCCGCGTCCTCGTTGGGGAACAGCTCACCGGCCTTGCCGCCGTCGAGCACCTGCGCGAAGGCGTCCAGGTCGCTGGCGAGCACGGGTGCGCCCGCCGACATGGCCTCGACGAGGATGATGCCGAAGCTCTCCCCGCCCAGGTTGGGGGCCACGTACAGGTCGACGCTGCGCAGCAGCCTGGCCTTGTCCTCGTCGCTGACCATGCCGAGGAACTCGACCCGGTCGCGCATCGCGGCGGGCAGCCCGGCGACGGCCTCCCGCTCGTCCCCGCGGCCCGCCACGAGCAGCCGGGTCCCGGGCCGTTGGGCGAGGATCCGGGGCAGCGCCTTCACCAGGACCTGGAGGCCCTTGCGGGACTCGTCGATGCGGCCGATGAACCCGATGGTGTCGCCCTGCCACTCCGGGCGGGGCTCGGCGTCGGCGAAGAACGAGACGTCGACACCGTTGGGGATCACCACCGCGTCCCCGCCGAGGTGCTCCACGAGGGTGCGCCTGGCGTACTCGCTGACCGCGATCCGGGCACTGATCTTCTCCAGGGCCGGCTGGAGGATCGGATAGGCCGCGATCATCGCGCGGGAGCGGGGGTTGGAGGTGTGGAAGGTGGCGACGATGGGACCGCTCGTCGTCCAGCAGGCCAGCAGCGCCAGGGACGGCGCGACCGGCTCGTGCACGTGCAGTACGTCGAAGTCACCGTCGTTGACCCAGCGGCGGACCCGGGCGGCGGAGAGGAAGCCGAAGTTCAGCCGGGCCACCGAGCCGTTGTAGGGCACCGGGACGGCGCGGCCGACCGAGACGACGTAGGGCGGCAGCGGGGTGTCCTCGTCGGCCGGGGCCAGTACCGACACCTCGTGGCCCAGCCGCAGCAGGTGCTCGGCGAGGTCGCGGATGTGGAACTGGACGCCGCCGGGCACGTCCCAGGAGTACGGGCAGACGATGCCGATTCTCACGACCGCTCCGATCCCGGACGTTCCGGCTGCCCAGTCCCCGTCCCGGAGTGCGCGTCCCGGGCGGCTGCGGGACGCGCTGGGCGCGGCGCTGCCGGTGGGGGTGCCGGAGGCGTTCACCGAACCGGTGCCCGACCCGCTGGGCGATCTGCTGGCCCGCTACGCCCGCACCCACGGCCCGTTCACCACGCAGCAGGCGGCGGCGCGGTTCGGCCTGGGTGCCTCGGTCGCGGACGGGGCGCTGCACCGGATGGCGGCCGAGGGCCGGCTGGTGCAGGGCGAGTTCCACCCGGCCGGCAGCGG
>NZ_BAAHCA010000901.1:0-1983 GCF_054776295.1 Streptomyces sparsus | reverse complement strand
GCGACTGCGTCGCACCCGGGCCGGCCGCGGCCTCGCCGGCCGGCTGGCCGCCACCGGACTCGACGTCACCCCGGGCGAGTTCACCGTCTACGTACTCGCCGGCACCGCCGCACTCTGGCTCATCGTCCAGTCTGCGCTGGCCGCCTTCTTCGGGCCCATCGCCGCCGCACTCGGCATCTGGGCGGCGTTCGCCTTCCTCAGCTGGAAGCGCGCCAAGCGCATCGAACGGTTCATCAACCAACTCCCGGAACTCTCCCGGCTGCTGGCCAACGGGACTCAGGCCGGTCTGGCGCTGCGCACCGGCATCACCATGGCCGCCGAGGAGATGGAGGCCCCCGCCGGCGAGGAACTCGCCAAGGTCGCCGACAAGCTCGCCCTCGGCCACTCCATCGACGAGGCACTCGGCGAGCTGGCCGACCGACTGCCGTCCCGTGAACTCGTCGTGCTGGTCACCACGTTGATCCTGTCCAACAAGGCGGGCGGACAGGTCGTCGGCTCGCTGCGCAACCTCACCGACACCCTGGAGCAGCGCAAGGAGACCCGCCGCGAGGTCAAGACCCAGCTCTCCCAGGTCAACATGACCGCCTACGCCGTCCCGCTGATCGGTCTCGGCGTCCTGCTCATGATGGACCGCGCCGGGCCCGGCACCCTGGAACGGATGACCGGCACCTTTCCCGGGCAGGCAGCGGTCGTCATCGCCTTCGGGCTCTACGCCCTGGGCTTCTTCGTCATCCGCCGCATGTCGAGGATCGATGTCTGAACCCCGACCCTCCTGACCACGCCCCCGAGTTGCCGGTCGGCAGGTGCGCTCGGGCGCCGCACCCCGTTGAACCGCCGACCACGCCACTGGACCGCCGACCACACCGTTGGACCAACGACCGCACCGATGAACCGCCGAACGTCGAACCGTCGGGGAACAGAGAGGAGGACCGCACCGTGGCACTGCTGCTCGCCTTCGCCTTCGCCCTGTGCGTCGCCGGAGCCTTCCTGGGCGTCAGGATGTACCGGGCCGAGACCAAACTGCCCGGCGACCTCGCCCTCGCCCTGGAGGTCGGCGCCACCCGTGCCACGCCCGTCGGCTCGGCCGTCGACCGGCTCGGCATGCGCTGGGCCCCTCTTGTGCTCCGCCTGATGGGTCCGACCCGCGTCAACCGGGTCCGCCGCCGCATCGACCTGGCCGGCAACCCCGGCGGCCTCACCCTCGACCGGTACGCCGCCCGCCGGGCCGTCTACGGCCTGCTGGGCCTGCTCGGCGCCTTCGCCATGCTCACCCGCGGCCAGTACCTGCTGGCCGCCGCCATGGTCGCCTTCGGACTGTTCTGGGTGGAGGTGGGCATCGCCGTCTCCATCCGCATCCGCAAGGACGAGATCGAACGCACCCTGCCCGACTTCCTCGACGTGCTCGCCGTCGTCGTCTCCGCCGGCCTCGGCTTCCGCCAGGCCCTGGACCGCGTCTCCGAGCGCTACGAAGGGCCCTGGGCCGACGAACTGCGCATCACCCTGCGCCAGATGGACATGGGCGTCAGCCGCCGCGAAGCCTTCGACGAACTCCGCCGGAGGAACGACTCCGAGCAGGTCGCGATGTTCGTGACCGCCCTCCAGCAGGGCGAGGAACTCGGCGCGCCCATCGTCGACACACTGATCTCCATCGCCACCGACATGCGCCGCACCGACGCCCAGAACGCCCGCCGCCGCGCCTCCAAGGCGGTGCCCAAGGCCACCCTCGTGATCACCACCGTCATGGTGCCCGCCACGCTGATCCTGCTCGTCGCCGGCCTCTTCCTCGGCACCGAGACCGACTTCGGCCGGATCTCGGGGGAGTGAGCGCCATGCGACTCGGGGGAGTGGACCGGCTGGGGGGATTGAACCGGCCCGGGGGTGCGGACCGCACCGTGCTCGGTGGCGCGGGCGGCACGGCGCTCGCGGACCCGGGCGGTGTGACGACGCTGCCCCACGGCACCGCCCACGGCCGACGGCTCGCGG
>NZ_BAAHCA010000900.1:0-1984 GCF_054776295.1 Streptomyces sparsus | reverse complement strand
GTCCGCCGAGCCGTCCGACGCCCGGGGGCGGCGCTCGGTGCGGCCGGTGTGGCTGGCCGGGCTGGCCGCGGCACTGGTCTGCGCCGGCGTGGTCAGCTACTACGCGTCCTCCGAACTCGACGGCCTGGAGCGGGTCTCCACCGACCACGGCTTCATCGACCAGGCCGAGGACCACGCCATGGACGACTCGCCCCTGGCCGACTACGGGGTGGGCGACCTCGGCGACGAGCGGCTCTCCGTCGGCCTCGCCGGGATCATGGGCGTCGGCGCGACGCTGGCCCTGGGCACCGGCGTGTTCATGGTGGTCCGGCGCCGCCGGCAGGAACCCGCCGTGGACGAGAAGGTCTGACGTGGGAGCCGGTCACGCCCACAAGCTCTACCGGCACGGACACACGGCCGTGCACCGGCTGCCCGCCCACTGCAAGCTCGTCGCCGTCTTCTGCTTCGTGCTGGTGGCGGTGGCCACCCCGCGCGAGGCGATGTGGGCGTTCGGCCTCTACGCCGTGCTGCTCGCCGCCGTGGCTGGCGCCGCCCGGGTACCGCCCGGCTTCCTGCTGAGCCGCATGCTGATCGAGATCCCCTTCGTCACCTTCGCGCTGCTGCTGCCGTTCGTCGCCGAGGGCCCGCGGGTGGAGTGGCTCGGACTGTCGCTCAGCGAGTCCGGCCTCTGGGGCGCGTGGAACGTGCTCGCCAAGGGCACACTCGGCGTCGCCGCCTCCGTGCTGCTCGCCGCCACCACCGACATCCGGGCGCTGCTGCTCGGGCTGCAACGCCTCCGGCTGCCCGCGCAGCTGGTGGAGATCGCCTCCTTCATGATCCGCTACGGCGACGTCGTCGCCGACGAGCTGCGGCGCATGCGCGTCGCCCGTCTCTCCCGCGGCTTCCAGTCCCGCGGCGTCCGGCACTGGGGGGTGCTGGCGAAGACCGCGGGGGCGCTGTTCATCCGCTCCTACGAACGCGGCGAGCGCGTCCACCTGGCCATGGTCAGCCGCGGCTACACCGGTTCCATGCCCGTCACCGACACCGCCGGGGCCACCCGATCCCAGTGGGCGCGGACCGCCGCCCTGCCGTTCGCGGCGCTCGCCGTCTGTCTGATGGGATGGCTGCTGTGACCGCAACTCCCGACCCCCCGCCGAACCGCGACACCACCGAGGCGTCCGCCGCCGCCGAGGTGCCGGGCCCGCCGCCCTCCCTGGACGTCACCGGGCTGGCCTTCGCCTACCCGGACGGCCACCAGGCGCTGTTCGGCGTCAACCTCACCGTGCCGCGCGGTGAGCGGGTCGCGCTGCTCGGACCCAACGGAGCCGGCAAGACCACGCTGGTCCTGCACCTGAACGGCATTCTCACCGCCGGGGCCGGCCGGGTCGCCGTCGCCGGGCTCCCGGTCGAGCGGCAGCACCTGGCCGAGATCCGCCGCCGGGTCGGCATCGTCTTCCAGGACCCGGACGACCAGCTGTTCATGCCGACCGTGCGGGAGGACGTGGCGTTCGGCCCGGCCGCCGCCGGGCTGCGCGGCGAGGAGCTGGCCGCGCGCGTCACGGAGGCCCTCGAACGGGTGGGCATGGCCGACTGCGCAGACCGGCCCCCGCACCACCTCTCCTACGGCCAGCGCCGACGGGTCGCGGTGGCGACCGTGCTGGCGATGCGCCCGGAGATCCTCGTCCTGGACGAACCGTCCTCCAACCTGGACCCGGCCTCGCGGCGCGAACTGGCCGACGTCCTGCGCTCGCTCGACGTCACCGTGCTCATGGTCACCCACGACCTGCCGTACGCGCTGGAGCTGTGCCCGCGCGCGGTGGTGCTCAGTGACGGCGTGATCGTCGCCGACGGACCGACCGGCGACCTGCTGCGGGACGCGGACCTGCTGCGCGCCCACCGCCTGGAGCTGCCCTTCGGTTTCGACCCCTCGGCGGCACCCCTCACCGCCCCCTGACGCACCCGCCGCGCCGCCCTCGTGCCGCTCGCCCGACGGGCGCAGGGCCCG
>NZ_BAAHCA010000899.1:0-1984 GCF_054776295.1 Streptomyces sparsus | reverse complement strand
GCCCGGACACCGTGCGGTGTCCGGGCCCGTCCGGCGATGCCGGTGCTCAGAGGCCGACGGCCGTGCGCAGCTCCTCGACACGGTCGGTGCGCTCCCAGGTGAAGTCGGGCAGGGCGCGACCGAAGTGGCCGTACGCGGCGGTCTGGGCGTAGATCGGCCGCAGCAGGTCCAGGTCGCGGATGATCGCCGCCGGACGCAGGTCGAAGACCTCGGCGATGGCGTTCTCGATCTTGCCCACCTCGACCGCGGCGGTGCCGAAGGTCTCCACGAACAGGCCCACCGGCTCGGCCTTGCCGATCGCGTAGGCGACCTGCACCTCGCAGCGGCCGGCCAGGCCCGCGGCGACCACGTTCTTGGCGACCCAGCGCATCGCGTACGCGGCCGAGCGGTCCACCTTCGACGGGTCCTTGCCGGAGAAGGCGCCGCCGCCGTGGCGGGCCATGCCGCCGTAAGTGTCGATGATGATCTTCCGGCCGGTGAGGCCGGCGTCACCCATCGGGCCGCCGATCTCGAACCGGCCGGTGGGGTTCACCAGCAGCCGGTAGCCCTCGGTGTCGAGCTTGATGCCGTCCTCGACCAGCTCGGCCAGCACGTGCTCGACGACGAACTCGCGGACGTCGGGCGCGAGCAGCGAGTCCAGGTCGATGTCCGAGGCGTGCTGCGAGGAGACCACCACGGTGTCCAGCCGGACGGCCTTGTCGCCGTCGTACTCGATGGTGACCTGCGTCTTGCCGTCGGGGCGCAGGTAGGGGATCGTCCCGTTCTTGCGGACCTCCGACAGGCGGCGGGAGAGCCGGTGCGCCACGGTGACGGGCAGCGGCATGAGCTCCGGCGTCTCGTCGCAGGCGTAGCCGAACATCAGACCCTGGTCACCGGCGCCCTGCCGGTCGAGCTCGTCGATGTCACCCTCGACCCGGTTCTCGTAGGCGGTGTCGACGCCCTGGGCGATGTCCGGGGACTGCGAGCCGATGGACACCGCGACGCCGCAGGACGCGCCGTCGAAGCCCTTCTTGGACGAGTCGTAGCCGATCTCGAGGACCTTGTTCCGCACCAGGGTGGGGATGTCGGCGTACGCCTTCGTGGTGACCTCACCCGCCACGTGGACCTGACCGGTGGTGATGAGCGTCTCCACGGCGACCCGCGAGGCGGGATCCTCCTTCAGGAGGGCGTCGAGAATGGTGTCGCTGATCTGGTCAGCGATCTTGTCGGGGTGTCCCTCGGTGACGGACTCCGAGGTGAACAGGCGGCGGGACACATCGCTCCCTGGGGTTGCAGCGGCTGCTGGCTGAAAATTTGTCGGACCGGTCGGGGGCTGCGCCCGGGACGATCCGCGGACAGTTTATCGGTAGGGCCGTGCCCGCTGGTCAAGGTGTCTCACCCAGCGACACGGAACGTTCTACCACCCGTGCGGGCCAAGGGGCAGTAACGCGTACCCGCCGGTTGCCCCGGGGCCGGTACCGGCCCCGTCCTCCGCGGGCGGCGGACGGGGCCCGCGACGGCTCAGTCCGCGTCCGGCCACCGCGCGCCGACGAGGTCCCAGACCGTCTCGGCGAGGGTCTCCTTCGGGCCGAGCGGCACGGGCGTCTCGCTGCCGTCGGCGCCGAGCACGACGGCTTCGTTGGTGTCGGAGCCGAACGTGCGGTGCTCGCCGACCTCGTGGACCATCACCGGCCCGTAGCCCTTGCGGGCGAGCTTGGCACGCCCGTTGGCGAGCACCTCGTCGGTCTCCGCGGCGAAGCCCACGACCAGCCGGCCCGGCCGCTGCCGGTCGGCCGACAGCTCGGCGAGGATGTCGGGGTTGCGGACCAGGGCGACGGGCTCGGGGTCCTGCCCGTCACGCTTCTTGATCTTGCCGTCCGCGTAGTGGGCCGGCCGGAAGTCGGCGACGGCCGCGGCCATCACGACCGCGTCGGCGTCCGCGGCGGCCTTCAGCACCGCCTCGCGCAGCTGGACGGCGGTGCCCACCCGGACCACCTCGACGCCG
>NZ_BAAHCA010000898.1:0-1985 GCF_054776295.1 Streptomyces sparsus | reverse complement strand
GCGCGCGCACGGGTGGGAACGGGGCAGCGCACGGGCGTCGTGCGCGGGTGGCGCGGGTGACGTGCGGGTGGCGTGTGCCGCGGGCGTGCGCGCCCCCCGAAAATGCGGTGGCGGCCGGTCGTAGTCTGGTCGCTATGACCGAGACGGGGGAAGTCGTCCACGGCCGGAACCGGCGGGCGGTGCTGTGGTGGCCGCGCCGCCGCAGCGCCGTGCTCGACATCTCGCTGGCGGCGGTGTCCGCGGTGGAGTGCGCCTTCCAGGGCGTCCTGTTCGCCCGGGAAGCGGGCATCCCGACGGCCGCCGGCGTGCTGCTCGGGGTGCTGACCGGCGCCACGCTGGTCCTGCGCCGGCGGCTGCCGATCGCGGTGGTGCTGGTCGCGATCGCGGTGATCCCCGCCCAGATGGGCTACCTGCTGGCGACGGTCGGCTTCTACACCCTGGCCGCTTCCGACGTGCCCAGGCGCATCATCGTGCTGCTCACCGGCATGGAGATGGCCGGCATCTTCGTCATCGTCTTCATCCGGATGCAGCAGAGCAGCGGGCAGGAGGAACTGCCCGGCCCGATGTGGTTCCTGGCCCTGGTGGCGGCGCTGCTCGCGCTCGTGGTGACGGTCCCGCCGGTGCTGCTCGGCATGTACGCCGGCGCCCGGCGCCGACTGGTGGACGCTCTGCGGGAGCGCGCCGACGGGCTGGAGAGGGAACTCTCCCTGCTCGCCGACCGCGCCGAGGAGCGGGCCGAGTGGGCGCGCAACGAGGAGCGGACCCGCATCGCCCGGGAGATGCACGACGTGGTGGCACACCGGGTGAGCCTGATGGTGGTGCACGCGGCGGCCCTGCAGGCCGTCGCGCTGAAGGACCCGGAGAAGGCGGCGCGCAACGCGGGACTCGTCGGCGACATGGGCCGGCAGGCGCTGACGGAGCTGCGCACCATGCTGGGTGTGCTGCGGGCCCACGAGACCAGCACCGTGGCCGGCTCCGTCCCGGGCGGTGGCGGCGATCTGCCGCTCGCCCGGATCGCGCAGGCCGCCGCTGCGGCCGCCGAACGGGAGGGGGCCGAGGGCCCCGGACTTGCCGGACTGCCGCGGTTGGTGGAGGAGTCCCGGGCGGCCGGCACCTCGGTGGAGCTGTCCGTGGAGGGCGGGGCCCGCACCTACCAGCCCCTGGTAGAGCGCACCGCGTACCGGGTGGTGCAGGAGGCGCTCACCAACGTGCACAAGCACGCCGCGGGCGCTTCGGTGCGGGTGCGCGTCGCCCACCGGCCGGCCGAGGTCGCGGTGCTCGTGGAGAACGGTGTGCCCGCCGCGGGCGGGGCGGACGCGGACCTGCCCAGCGGCGGCAACGGCCTGGTCGGCATGCGGGAGCGGGTGACGGCGCTGGGCGGCGGCTTCGTGTCCGGTCCGACGGCGGCCGGCGGTTTCCGCGTCTCCGCCGTCATCCCGGACTGCACCTGAGCCGCCGCCCGACGCGCCCCCGCGTCAACCCGGCTCCGACGCCCTCAGCCCCCGTCCCGCAACCGCCGGGCCCGGGCGTCACGCCGCGGTGTAGTGGAGCCGGGTCGGCAGGGTGCCGGTGAGCAGCGTGGTGAGCGCGGCGTCCAGGTGCGGGCCGAGGTACCAGTCGCCGCTGTGGTCGAGGCTGTAGACGCGGCCCTCGGTGTCGACGGCGAGCAGCGCCGCGCTGTCGCCCTCCTCCCCCAGCGGGGCGACCTCGGTGCCCAGCGCCCGGCCGAGGTCGGTCAGGGTGCGGGCCCAGTGCAGTCCGTAGGCGGGGTCGACGCGCAGTTCGGAGGGGGCGATGTGCCGGCCCGGCTCGGTACCGGCGATGCGCAGGCCGCCGAACTCGGCCCAGGCCTCGACGACGGCGGGGAACACGGCGTGCCCGTGGCCGGTGGGTGAGACGTGCGCGCGCAGCGTGTCGGCCCAGATCTCGGCCTGCCGGATGTCCCAGCGGCCGGGCTGCCAGCCGGCGGTGCGCAGGGCCGCCTC
>NZ_BAAHCA010000897.1:0-1988 GCF_054776295.1 Streptomyces sparsus | reverse complement strand
GGTGCCTTGCCGGCCGCCGCCCGGGGGCGGGGTCAGACGGCCGAGTGGGCGCGCCAGAGGTCCACGACCGCGCCGTCGCCCTCCACGGTGAGCCCTCCCTGGTACGGCATGCGGTTCCACAGCGTCAGGAACAGCGTCTCGGCCGGTCCGCTCAGCTCGCAGTCGGCGGGGCCCTCGTCACCGCGCCGTGCCACCGGGTGCCGGTCGCTGATCCGGACCGTCCAACTGTGCGGCTCGGCGGTGTCGGTCGCGGTGATGCGCAGCGACCGCGGCCGGTCGCTGCGGACCCGGCTGCGCTCGCGGGCGTGGAAGCCGGTCAGCAGCTCGTCGATGCCGTCGGCCGCCACCTCGCTGCGCAGCGGCGAGAGCGCCTGGCCCTCGGCGAGTTCGGCGTCGATGCGGTGCACGGTGGTCTCGTGCGTCTGCCGGCGGGCCCAGAAGTGCCTCGCCGAGCGGGCGTCCGGCAGGAAGGTCCAGCACTCCACGTCCTCGGGCGCCTCCTCCAGGGTGCGCAGCAGCCGGTCGTGGCCGTCCCGGAACCAGTGCACCAGTTCGTCGTCGGGGACGGGAGCCGCCTCCACGGCGGTGCGCGCGGTGCGTCGCTCGGCCACCACGGCCGCGGCCCAGCGGTGCACCGCGCCCTGGTGGCGGACCAGGTCGCGGACCCGCCAGTCCGGACAGGTGGGAACCTCGGCGTCGAGCCCGGCGCGCTCGGCGGCCACGATCAGCGAACCGCCCTCCTGGGAAAGGACGGTGAGGAAGTCAGCTGTCTCCATGGGCGGGATTGTGCCAGCCGTCGTCGACCGCGGACGGGCGTCCGCGAAACGCGCGGTAGCAGGCGCCGAGCAGAGCCGCCTGGGCCGTCGCGGAGAGCGCCACCATCAGCAGGTAGGCCCACAGCGGTGCCTCCCCCAACTCCCAGAGCCCTTCCGAGACGCCCAGCAGGAGGAAGACGGTCGGTGCCGTGGCCAGCACCGCCCAGATGCCGGCGAAGGACGCGCTCTCATGGTCCACGAACAGCGCGTCGGCCACCGCGAACAGCGCGGCGCCGACCACCAGGGCCAGATACCCCAGGGCGACCGGGTTGACCAGGACGCTCCGGGGGGTGAAACGGGACGGCCGGGGCGTGGACCGGGTCGGCGCGGCGTTCGGTGCCTGCGTCATGGCTGCTTCCCTCACAGGTGCGGAGGCGGACTCCTCAAGGACCGGCACCACGGTGCCGTGGCGCCGAACGGGCCGCCTGAGTACGCATACTCATTCGTTACGCGCCGGTAGTGCACGGCGGCGCGGTGCCTACACTGCCACCACCGTGTTTTGTTCATGGTCAACACAAAGGGAGATCATGGGGTGACCCAGATTCGTACCAGGCCGGACAGGGGCAGGAGCGCGCTGGGCCCCGCGTTGGAACTCGTCCACACCGGGCGGGCTCCGACCAGGGCCGTTCTCACCGCGGAACTGGGCGTCACACGGGCCACCGCGGGCGCGGTCGCGGCGGAGTTGCAGGCACTGGGACTGATCACCGTCGACTCGCGGCCCACCACCTCGGCCGGCGCGCAGGGCCGTCCGTCCCACCGCCTTTCGGTGGACGAGGACGGGCCGGTGGTGCTCGCCGCGCAGGTGCACGCGGACGGTTTCCGAGCCGCGCTGGTCGGACTCGGCGGCCGGGTGGTCGCCACCGACCCGGGCTGCGGAACGGTCGACGCCGATCCCGCCCAGGTGCTCGGTGAGGTGGTCGCCGCCGGCGTGCGCCTGCTGCGCGCCACCGGACGCCGCTGTGTGGGCGCCGGACTCGCGGTGCCCTCGGCGGTCGCCGAGCCCGAGGGCACCGCACTCAACCCGCTGCACCTCGCCTGGCAGGCCGGCGCACCGGTCCGGGAGATCTTCGCCCGCTGCCTGGCCGAAGCCGGCGTACCGGGCCCCCGGCCGGGCAGCACGGCGGCCGGGTTCGCCGCGAACGACGTCAACCTGGGGGCGCTCGCCGAGCACCG
>NZ_BAAHCA010000896.1:0-1988 GCF_054776295.1 Streptomyces sparsus | reverse complement strand
CGCGCTGCTGACGCGGGCGGTGAGCGGCACCGAGGAGGCGGACGGCCCCCACGAGGAGCTGCTGCGGCGGCTGGCGACGGGGCTGGCGACCGGGCTGGCCTCCGTCGTCGCCGTGCTCGACCCGGAGCTCATCGTGCTGGCCGGCGGGATACCCGCCGCCGGTGACGAACGGCTGCGCGCCCTGATCAAGGACGAGCTGTCCGAGCTGGCCGTGCCGCGCCCCCGGCTGCTGCTCGGTGAGGTGACCGAGGACCCGGTGCTCACCGGCGCGTTGGAGAGCGCCCTCACCACCACCCGCGACGAGGTGTTCGACACCTCACGCTGACCCTCCCACCCTCGCCCGCCCGTCACCTTCCGCGCCCCGGCGCGTCCGCTCCCGCGCCGGCGCCGGCGGCCCTCTCGCCGTTTCACTTCCGCCACTGCTGGAACGACTACTCCAGACCGCGGAACCCGTCCACACCAGTCAGTCCGGCAGCCGTGCACGAGGCCGGACTGGAACTGCCTACTCACGAATCAGGAGCCAAGGGCCAATGAAACTCGCAGTGGTGGGCGGCGGATCCACCTACACCCCCGAACTCGTCGACGGCTTCGCGCGGCTGCGCGACACCCTGCCGGTGTCCGAGCTGGTGCTCGCCGACCCGGCCGCCGACCGGCTGGAACTGGTCGGCGGTCTGGCCCGCCGCATCTTCGCGAAGCAGGGCCACCCCGGGCTGATCACCACCACCGGTGACATCGACGCGGCCGTCGCCGACGCCGACGCCGTCCTGCTCCAGTTGCGCGTCGGCGGCCAGCTCGCCCGCGACGGCGACGAGACCTGGCCGCTGGAGTGCGGCTGCGTCGGTCAGGAGACGACCGGCGCCGGCGGACTCGCCAAGGCGCTGCGCACCGTGCCGGTGGTGCTGGACATCGCCGAACGCGTCCGCCGCAGCAACCCGGACGCGTGGATCATCGACTTCACCAACCCGGTGGGCATCGTCACCCGGGCGCTCCTGGACGCCGGCCACAAGGCCGTCGGCCTGTGCAACGTCGCGATCGGCCTCCAGCGCAAGTTCGCGGCGCTGCTGGACGTGCCCGCCGAGCAGGTCCACCTGGACCACTACGGCCTCAACCACCTCAGCTGGGAGCTGGGCGTGCGGCTCGGCGGCCCCGACGGCATCGACGTGCTTCCGGGACTGATCGAGGAGCACGGCGGCCGGATCGCCGAGGACCTGCGGCTGCCCCGGCCGCTGCTGGAACGGCTCGGTGTGGTCCCCTCCTACTACCTGCGGTACTTCTACGCGCACGACGAGGTCGTCGAGGAGCAGCGCGGCAAGCCGTCGCGGGCCGCGGAAGTCGCCGCGATGGAGAAGGAACTGCTGGACATGTACGGCGATCCGGCGCTGGACGAGAAGCCGGCGCTGCTCGCCAAGCGCGGCGGCGCCTTCTACTCGGAGGCCGCGGTGGCGCTGGCCGCCTCGCTGCTCACCGGTCCGGCGGGCGACCCGGCGGGCGACCCGGCGGGCGAAACGGGCCGGGCGGGGAGCCAGGAGGCCGACCAGGCGGCGGTGGACGCGTTCGGCACGGGCGAGGGGTCCGGCCCGGACGAGGGCGACGTCCAGGTGGTGAACATCCGCAACAACGGCACCCTGCCGTTCCTGCCGGACGACGCGGTGGTGGAGGTACCGGCCCGGGTGACCCGGGACGGGGCCCGGCCGCTGCCCGCCCCCACCGTGGACCCGCTCTACGCCGGGCTGATCTCCGGCGTCACCGCCTACGAGCAGCTGGCGCTGGACGCGGCGCTGCACGGAGGTCGCGACCGGGTGTTCCGGGCTCTGCTGGCGCACCCGCTGGTCGGCCAGTACGAGACGGCCGACCAGCTCACCGACCGGCTGCTCGCCCACAACCGGGAGCACCTGGCGTGGTGGTGACCGACAACGCCGCCGCACGACCCGCCCCGAACGGCCCGGGCAGCGCCACCGCCCCGGACGGCCCGGTCACCGCCGCCCGCT
>NZ_BAAHCA010000895.1:0-1988 GCF_054776295.1 Streptomyces sparsus | reverse complement strand
GGGTGGCTGGCCGCCGCCCCCGCCGCCCGGCGGCGGCAACCGCCGCACGCTCGTCATCGCTCTGGCCTCGGTGGCGGTGGTGGGCGCCCTCATCGTCGGTACCGCCCTGGTGCTCACCGGAGGCGACAAGGACGGCGAGGCCGGGGACGAGCCCGCCGTGACGGCGTCCGCGACGCCGACGCCGTCCGACACGGCCACCCCGGGCGACCGGTTCGACGATTCGGAGGACGACCCGTACGAGGACGGCGAGGACCCTTTCGACGACCCGACGAAGAGCCCGTCCGCGTTCGACTGGGAGTCGAGCATGCCGACCCCCAGCACCGGGCCGCGCCCGGCCTACCAGCTGCGCCCGGGTGACTGCTTCGACATCGCCGAGGACCGCGAGGGGTACAACGACAAGCGTTCCTGCTCCTCCTCCCACGACGCCGAGGTCGTGCACCAGGAGAAGCTGACCGGTGAGTACGAGACCGACGAGGCGGTCAGCGGCAAGGCCGAGTCGATCTGCAAGGGAAAGCTGGAGGCGAAGGCCGCGAAGCAGACCAGCGGCGTGCGGTTCCGCACCCTCTCCCAGTTCCCGAAGGTGAGTGGGTTCCGCCTCGGCATGAAGACGGTCACCTGCAGTCTCGTCGCGGCCGAGGGCAGCAAGCTCGACAGCCCGCTCGACTGAGCCCGCCGGCGCCAGCCCACCCGGGCTGCGGCGCGACTGACCCACCCTCAGTTGGCCCCTGGGCCCGGCGCGTTGCTCACCCGTTCGGCCCAAGAGCCGTCACCTGGACCTCCCTTCGTTCGTTCCACCATGCGGAAACGAACGAAACTTTGGCATGGACACTTCTCGAACGGGTTGTGCGCTGCTACGACAGATGACACAGGCGTTCCTCCATGTCCCCCACGGGAGGCCCCATGCATCTGCCCCGATCCCTGACCGTGTTCGCCGCTCTCGCGGCCCTCGTCTCCCTGCCCGCGCTGCACGGCGCGGGTGCCGTCGCGGCGCCCCAGGCCGCCCCCGTCTCCTACGTCGCCCTCGGTGACTCCTACTCGTCCGGCGCGGGCGCCGGCGACTACCAGAGCGGCAACTGCCGTCGCAGCAACCGGGCTTATCCGCAGTTGTGGAGCAACGCGCACTCACCCTCCTCCTTCCACTTCACCGCGTGCTCCGGAGCGCGCACCACCGACGTCATCAACGGGCAGCTCGGACCGGCGAACGCCGCCACCACGCTGATCAGCGTCAGCGTCGGCGGCAACGACGCCGGTTTCGCCGACGTGATGACCACCTGCGTACTGCAGGGGGAGAGCGCGTGCCTCAACCGGGTCGCGCAGGCCCGCAACTACATCGACGGCACGCTGCCGGGCCGCCTCGACGCCGTGTACGACGCCATCAGGGCCAAGGCGCCCAACGCTCAGGTCGTCGTCCTCGGATACCCGCGCATGTACAAGCTCGGCACCTCGTGCCTGGGCATCAGCGAACGGTCCAGGGCAGCGCTCAACGCGGCCTCCGACGACCTCAACGAGGTCACCGCCAAGCGCGCCGCCGACCACGGCTACCGGTTCGGTGACGTCCGCACCACCTTCGCCGGACACGAACTCTGCTCCGGCGCGGCCTGGTTGCACGGCGTGACCTGGCCGATCGGCGACTCCTACCACCCCAAGGCCGCCGGGCAGTCCGGCGGTTACTACCCGGTGCTGAACGGCATCGCCTGATCCCCGGTCAGTGACTCGGCCAGGGCGGCCGCCGGATCCGCGTACGGCGGACCGGCAGGCCACCACCGGCCCCCGCTGCTGCGGTACGGCCACCACAACTCGTCCGGGCCGTACCGCAGCTGCACGTCCGTGTCCACCACCGTCCAGCGGCCCGCTTCGCCGCGCAGGGCCGGCCGGTCGGCCTCGTCCTCCCAGGCGAGAGCGAGTTGGGCCCGGGCGCGGGCCAACGCGGCAGCGTCGGGCAGCTGATCCCCGTCGAGTACGGCCAGCGCATCCGCGCCCCCCAGCAG
>NZ_BAAHCA010000894.1:0-1996 GCF_054776295.1 Streptomyces sparsus | reverse complement strand
GGCCGCGGGACTGACAGCGTCCCTGCGGCCCGCCCCCGTCGGTGCGGGTGCGGCGGTCTTCAGGCCCGGCGCAGGCTGGGCTTGAGTTCCTTCAGCCGGCCCAGCAGGCCGTTGACGAACCCCGGGGAGTCGTCGGTGGAGAACTCCTTCGCGAGCTGCACGCACTCGTCGAGGACCACCGCGTCGGGTGTCTCGTCCTCCCAGATCAGCTCGTAGACGCCCAGGCGCAGGATGCTGAGGTCGACGACCGGCATGCGGTCCAGAGTCCAGTCCACGGCGTAGGTGGCGAGAAGCTCGTCGATCCGGGCTGCGTGCTGGGCGTAGCCCTCGACGAGCTGCATGGTGTACTCGCCGACCGGGGGCTGGCGGCTGTCGGTCCGCGCGTGCCTGAGCCAGTCCGCGAGCACCTCCGTCACGGTGGCGTCGCGCTGGTCCGCCTCGAACAGGATCTGGAAGGCGCGCTTGCGGGACTTGCTGCGGGCAGCCACGGTTAGCTGTTCACCCGGCCGAGGTAATCGCCGGTGCGGGTGTCGACCTTGATCTTCTCACCGGTGGTGATGAACAGGGGCACACCGATCTCGTGGCCCGTCTCCAGCTGGGCGGGCTTGGAGCCGCCGGTGGAGCGGTCGCCCTGTACGCCGGGCTCGGTGTGCTGGATGACCAGCTCGACCGCGGCGGGCAGTTCGACGGAGAGCGGGTTGCCCTCGTACATGGCGACCGTCGCCTCGAAGCCCTCGATGAGGTAGTTCGCGGCGCTGCCGACCACCTCGCGGGAGACGTGGATCTGGTCGAAGGTGCTCATGTCCATGAAGACGAAGTACTCGCCGTCCATGTAAGAGAACTGCATGCTGCGTCGGTCGACGGTGGCGGTCTCGACCTTCGTGCCGGCGTTGAACGTCTTGTCGACGAGCTTGCCGGAAAGCACGTTCTTCAGCTTGGTGCGCACGAAGGCAGGGCCCTTGCCGGGCTTGACATGCTGGAACTCGACGACGGACCAGAGCTGGCCCGCGTCGAGCTTGAGCACCATGCCGTTCTTGAGGTCGTTCGTGGTGGCCACGGTCGCGGAATCTCCTGAGACTGCTGCTTCGGAGACCAGGGAACGGGGGCCCGCCCCGGCCCTGAAGGCACTAGAGAGCGAGCAGTTCCTTGGTCGTGATGGTGAGTAGCTCCGGCCCGCCGTCTGCGGAGGGGCGGACGACGAGTGTGTCATCAATCCGGACTCCGCCCCGCCCCGGGAGGTGGACCCCCGGTTCGACGGTGACCGGCACACAAGCGTCCAGTTTACTCATGGCATTCGGCGACAGCCGAGGGTCCTCACCGATTTCCAGCCCCACACCGTGCCCGGTGCGCTCGCCGACCGCTTCGCCGTGGCCTGCCGCGGCCAGTACCTGGCGGCTCGCCCGATCCACCGCGCGGCACTCCGTGCCCGGCGCCAGCGCCTCCCGGCCGGCCCGCTGAGCAGCGAAGACCAGGTTGTACAGGTCGATCTGCCACTCGGCGGGCGAGCTGCCGATGACGAAGGTGCGGCCGATCTGGCAGCGGTAGCCACGGTAGCGGGCCCCGAGCCGGACGGTGAGGAAATCGCCCTCCTCGACCCGGCGGTCGCTCGGCACGTGTCCGGCAAGTCCGGAGTGCCGGCCGGTGGCCACGGACGTCGGGAACGCCGGCCCGTCGGCGCCGTGGTCGACGAGTCGGCGTTCCAGTTCCAGTGCCAGGTGCCGTTCGGTGCGGCCGACCAGGATGGATTCGAGCAGCTCGCCGAGCGCCTGGTCGGTGATCTCCGCGGCGATGCGCAGCGCGGCGATCTCCTCGCGGTCCTTGACCAGCCGCTGCTGCTCGACGGCTCCGCCCAGGTCCGTGAGGCGCAGTCGGGGGGCCGCCGCGCCGAGCTGCCGGTGCCTGGCCACGGTCAGGTGCCGTTCCTCCACGGCCAGTACGGTGCTGCCGGCGCGGGCCGCGAGTTCCGCCGCCGCCACCGCCGGGTCACCGCCGTCGG
>NZ_BAAHCA010000893.1:0-1997 GCF_054776295.1 Streptomyces sparsus | reverse complement strand
CCTGCGGCTGGGCGCCCTGCTGGTGGTGCTGGCGCCGCTGACCTGGACGGTGGCGCAGCTCGCCGCACTGCCGCTGGCCGCCTGACGGGATCGCGCGCCGGGTGGGGAAGGTGCGCTCCGGGCTTCCCAGCCGCCCGCCCGAGACGTTTAGCCGCCGCCCAGCCGGACCACCTCGGCCGGATCAAAAGCGACCGACACCGCCGTGCCGCTCTCGGGCGCGTCCCGCAGGGGGCACGCCGCCTCCAGCACCGGCCCGCGCTCCGGCTGGAGCAGCAGCGCCACGTGGTCGCCGCGGAACGTACGGGCCTGGACGGTACAGGCGAGCCCGGACTCCCCCACGTCCCCGAGTCGCACGCCGGACGGCCGGACCAGCAGGTCGCAGGCGCCTTCCGTGGTCCGCTCGGGAACCGGCACCGGTCCCCACGCCGTGTCCGCGACGGTCCCGCGCACGGTGGCCGGCACCACGTTGTCGAAGCCCAGGAAGCGCGCCACGAACTCGTCCGCCGGCCGCTGCCACACCTCCAGCGGACTGCCGCTCTGCGCGATCCGGCCGTCCCGCATCACCACCACATGGTCGGCCAGCGCGAAAGCCTCCCCCTGGTCGTGGGTCACGGCCAGCACCGTCGTGCCGAGTCGGCCGAACAACTGCCGCAACTCGACGACGAGACGCTCACGCAGATGCCGGTCGAGTTGCCCGAGCGGCTCGTCGAGCATCAGCAGCCCCGGCTCCGGTGCCAACGCGCGGGCCAACGCGACACGTTGCTGCTCGCCACCGGACAGCGAGGCGACCGCGCGGCGCTGCGCGCCGGGCAGGCCCACCAGTTCGAGCAGCGAGGCGACGTGTTTGTCCCGCTGGGACCTGTCCACGCCCCGCATGCGCAGCCCGAAGGCGACGTTGCCGCCGACGTCGCGCTGCGGGAACAGCTGGTGGTCCTGGAACATCAACCCCAGCCCGCGGCGGTGCGCCGGCACCGCGCTCTGGTCCCGGCCGGCCAGCAACACCCGCCCCTCGTCCATGGGTTGGAGGCCGGCGACGACCCGCAGCAAGGTGGACTTGCCGCTGCCGCTGGGGCCGAGCACACACACGACCCGACCCTCGGGCACGTCCAGGTCCACCGCGTCCAGCACGGCACGGTCGCCGAACCGCACGGTGACGGACTCCAGTCGCAAGGACGCCATGGTCAGAACTCCCCCGAACGATCGGTGCGCAGACGCTCCAGCGCCAGCAGCGTGACGGCGCAGACCACCATCAGCACCGTGCTCAGTGCCATGGCCTGCCCGTAGTTGAGCTCCCCCGCCCTGCCCAGCAGCCGCTCCACGGCGACCGGCAGCGTCGGGGCGTCGGCCCGGGCGATGAACACGGTCGCACCGAACTCGCCGAGCGAGACGGCGAACGCGAAACCCGCCGCCACCAGCAACGCCCGCCGCACCAGAGGCAGATCCACCTCGCGCCAGGCCCGCAGCGGTGACGCGCCCAGCACCGCCGCCGCCTCCCTGAGCCGCTCGTCGACGGCCCTCAGCACCGGCAGCATCGTGCGGACCACGAAGGGCACACCGACCAGCGCCTGGGCCAGCGGGACGAGGATCCACGACGAGCGCAGGTCGAGCGGCGGTTCGTCCAACGCGATCAGGAAGCCGAACCCGACGGTCACCGCGGACGTGCCCAGCGGCAGCATCAGCAGCGCGTCGAACCCACGGAAGAACCCACCCCCGCGGCGGGCCAGCGCGGCAGCCGCCGACCCGCCCACGACCAGCGCGATCGCCGTGGCCACCGCGGCGTACGCCAGCGAGTTGCCGACCGCGGTGAACGGTGTCACCACGAAGGTGCTGGTGGCGTCCGGCGGCGAGCGCAGCGCCCGGTAGAACGCCAGCCCGTACCCGTCAGGGCCGGCCAGTGAACGTTCCACCAGCACGGCCAGCGGCAGCACCAGCAGCACCGCGATGACGGCCAGCTGGGACCACAGCAGCGCCCACTGCCACCGTCCGCGCGGCCGGCG
>NZ_BAAHCA010000892.1:0-1999 GCF_054776295.1 Streptomyces sparsus | reverse complement strand
GGGAGTGGCGGGGGTGGTGGCCGGCGCCCCGAAGAGCACCGCCCTGGCGACCCGGGGCGCGAACAGCGCGCTGAGCGGCGTGGTCAGGGCCAATGCCGAGCGGAACGCGGCCCCGACCACCGGGTCACCGGGGGCCCGCTGCTGCACCCGGGCCAGGTACCACTCGGCCGGCCGGTCGACGGTTCGGGTCCCGGCCGCGGTGCCGACCGCACCCGGCATCTTCTTGTCGGCGCCGGCCGAGATGTCCCAGGCCTGCTGGGAGGCGCGCAGCAGGACCTGCTGCACCCGCCGGGTGGTGGGGGTGCGGCGCTGGTCGGCGAGCGCGTCACGCAGCGCCACGGCGCTGATCGCGGCCACGGCCATGCCCTGCCCGTAGATCGGGTTGAAGGCGCACAGCGCGTCACCCGTCGCGAGGAAGCCGGCCGGCCGGCGGCCGGGCAGGTCGTAACGGCGGCGGACGTTCGAGGTGTTGCGGAAACCGTAGGGGGCCGACTCCGGTTCGGCCTTGACCAGCCAGTCGTACACGAACGGGTGCGGCAGCCGGCGGGCGAACTCGGTGAAGCCCTCCCCGTCGGTGGGCGGTTCGCTGCCGCGCAGCCCGGAGAGCGTCACCACCGAGCGGCCGTCCTCCAGCGGCAGCACCACCGCTCCGTACGGCTGGGACGGGTTGGGCACGACGTAGTAACCGGCGCTGTCCGTGGCGTGGTTCGGCGCGGACCGGTAGACCCGCGTGGTGTAGGCGAGGCCGGTGTCGAGCGTCTCCTCGTAGGGGGCGTCGGCGCCGATACCGAGCAGCCAGTCGGGGGCCTTCGAGCCGCGGCCTGCGGCGTCCACCACCAGGTCGGCGTGGAGCGGGCGCCGTTCGCCCAACGCTTCCTCGCCCCGCTCGCGCAGCACCACGCCCTCGACGCGCGCGGCGTCACCGACCAGCCCCACCGCCTCGGTGCCGGGCACCGTGTCGATGCGCGGATTGGCCAGCACCCTGCGGCGTACCAGCCATTCCAGCAACGCCCGCGAAGGGGTGAGCAGATGCTGGGTGGCGGGGGTCCGCCGGAACCAGTGCCCGGACTGCCACTGCACCATGTCGCCGGGCATGCCCACCCTGGGTGCTCCGTGGTCGCGCAGTTCGGCGACCAGGCCGGGCAGCAGGGACTCCAACGGCCGCTGCCCGCCCTCCAGCAGGACGTGGGTGTGGCGTCCCTGCGGCACGCCGGGCCGGGTCCCGGGTCCGTCGGGCAGCCGGTCGCGTTCCACGACGGTCACCCGGTCGCAGTGGTCGGCGAGCACCTGTGCGGCCAGCAGGCCGGCGAGGCTTCCGCCGACGACCACGGCGTGCCGCACGGGCCGGTCCGCCCTGCGGTAGGGCCGGCTTCCGGGACGTACGCCCGCAGCACGGTCTGCCGATTCCGCCATTCCCACTCCTTCGGTGTCTCGTTGCCGCGTGTCCGCGCCGCCTCAGTATGTCGTGCGGTGTCGGCTGCCGAACCGACGTCGGCGAAGTACCGCGAGGCCAGGGCCGCGCGGGCAACCAGCGCTGTGCCGGTGGACGTTGGAGCACTGCTGACCGATGAGGCGAACGCGGCCCGGTGAACGTACCCACAGTGAAGCCGTGTCCCACGCTGCTGAGTGCCTTCTCGGTCGGCGTCCCGCTCGGCGCCGGTACACCACGACCGGGCCGGGGCGGGGTCGCCGAGCGACTCCGCCGGCCGGTCACGGGCAGGGCCGCCGGTGTCACGTCCGGTGAGGCGTGCAGACGTGCAGAAGGGAAACCGCTGTGGCGATACCACCCGATCCCCTGGAACCGCCCGCCGAACCGGTGATCGAGCCCACCCGGGTCATTCAGCGACGCAGGTCGCAGGCGATGTCCGACTTCGCCGAACTGTTCCGTGGCGGAGGCGGCGGAGGCGGCGGAGGCGGTGGGAGCGCCGGAGGCCGGGGCGGCAGCCGAGGCCCGGCAGCGCGGACGGGAGGGGAGGCCGACGCGGACGAGGGCGACGAG
>NZ_BAAHCA010000891.1:0-2002 GCF_054776295.1 Streptomyces sparsus | reverse complement strand
AGTACCGAGAGGGAGGCGAGGTCCGGACGCAGACGATCACCCACCAGGCCGGCGGGCCGGCGGGCCGCCGCGGTGTCGTGCAGCAGCCCGGCCCGCGCCAGCCGATCCAGCAGACGGTCGACGGTGTCGGGCGGCAGACGCATGGCGGCGGCGGCCAGGCGCAGCTGCGGGATGCTCCGGGTGCCGTCCAGCAGCTCCAGGAAGCTGCCCGTCGCGGTGTCCACCGGGGCCAGCACCACGGCATGGGCGGGCGCCACGCCGTACTGGACCGTCCGGCGGTCCCTCCAGCTGCGCCGCAGCGCCGGCTTGATTAGCGGTTGCACATTGCCCCCTTCAGTTGCTCGGCAGTGACCGGCGGGCCTTCCGCCTGGGGCCGGTCGCCGTGTCCGAAGTCAGCATGCGACGAGAGGGCGTCGGCCCGTGCGGAGTTGTCCACAGGTGGTGGGTCATAGTCGTACTTAGTGACCCGTGGGGCTGGAGTTCCGCGCGAGGAATCCACCGTCGGAGGGAGGGACGTCCGTCGGTGCCAGCGGGTAACGTCGGAGCGTGCCCGCCGAACCGCTGAACCGCGCCGCTCAGCCGGGTGGTGCGCCGAGAGCGCATGCCTCCGGAGCCGACGGCGCGGCGATCGAGGTGCGGCGCAGCACCCGCCGGCGCCGCACGGTCTCCGCCTACCGGGAGGGCGACCGCACCGTCGTGCTCATCCCGGCCCGGATGTCCGCGGAGGAGGAGCGCCGCTGGATCACGGTCATGCTGGACCGCTTGGCCGCCCAGGAGAGCAAGCGGGTGCTCGGTGACGCGGAGCTGGACGAGCGGGCCCGCCGGCTGTCCGACCAGTACCTCCAGGGCCGAGCGCGGCCTTCCTCGGTGCGCTGGGTCACCAACCAGAACACCCGGTGGGGTTCGTGCACGCCCGCCGAAGGCAGCATCCGGCTCTCCCATCGGTTGCAGGGCATGCCGGAGTACGTCGTCGACTACGTGCTGCTGCACGAGCTGGCGCACCTCCTGGTGCCCGGCCACGGGGCGCGGTTCTGGCGGTTGCTCGAGGAGTACCCGCGCACGGAACGGGCCCGCGGGTTCCTGGAGGGTGTGGTCGCCGCCGCCCGCCTTCCCCACGTGCCCTGATGCCCGCCTGCCCTGCCCGCCGCGTCCCCTGATCGCCGCCGCGCGCCCGGCCCCGTCCTGCTGCCTCCTGCCGACCGTGGGGCCGCCCGCCCCAGCCCTCGCTCGCGCACAACTCCCGCCCCGCCGAAGTCCCTTCGGCCCCGGGCCCGGCCCGTCCCCGCGTCCTTGTGGCTCCGCGGTCGATTCCGTCGCGGACTCGGCGGGTTGTCCGTCGGTGTCACCCGTTAGCCTGGCGCGGAACAGGTTCGGCACGGATGGGGGACGGCGTTCGTATGGCCAAGGAATTTCAACGTGGCCACAAGGCCAAGGTCGGTGACCTGACGACGGGCACCGACCTCTACGTAGGGGTGCGGATCGAGGGTCCGGGCCTCACCTTCGACATCAGCTGCTTCGGTCTGGACGCGGAGGACCGGCTCTCCGACGACCGGTACTTCGTCTTCTTCAACCAGCCGAAGTCACCGGAGGAGTCCATTCAGCTGCTCGGCGCGCAGGCGGGGGACACCGAGTCCTTCCGCGTGACGCTGGACCGGGTCCCCGACGCCGTGCGCAGACTGTCCTTCACCGCCACGCTCGACGGCGCCGGCCAGATGTCGCAGATCGGTCCCGGCTATCTGCGGATCGTCGCCGGCGGCGAGGAGGTGGCCCGCTACTCTTTCGACGGTTCGGAGTTCAGTACCGAGCGCGCGGTGATGCTGGGTGACTTCTACGTCAAGGACGTCTGGCGGTTCGCCGCGGTCGGTCAGGGCTTCGACGGTGGTCTGGACGCGCTGCTGAAGAACTTCGGCGGCGAGGTCCTGGAGGAGGAGCAGGCCGAACCGGAGCCGGCCGCGGCGCCGGGCTTCGCCCCGCCGTCCTGGCCCGCGCCCGGCTTCGCGCC
>NZ_BAAHCA010000890.1:0-2002 GCF_054776295.1 Streptomyces sparsus | reverse complement strand
GGGCACGGCCGCCGCGGGCGTGTCCGGTGCGGGCCTGTCCGGTGCGGCGGCCGGGGGAGCGGAGTGAGCGGCGGGGCCACCGAGGACGCCCGGGCCGTCGAGGCCGCGAACACCGCTCTGTACGAGGCGCTGGAGCACGGCGATCTGGACGCGCTCACCGACCTGTGGCTGGACGACGGCGTCAGCGTGGTGCACCCGGGCTGGCCGGTGCTCGCCGGTCGCGGCGAGGTCCTGCGGTCCTATGCGCTGATCATGGCCAACACCGACTACATCCAGTTCTTCCTCACCGACGTCGACGTGTCGGTGCTCGGCGACACCGCCCTGGTGACGTGCACCGAGAACATCCTCAGCGGCGGCCCGGCCGAGGCGGACGGTTCCGCGGGCCCGCTGGTGGGCGGCCTGGTGGTCGCCACCAACGTGTTCCGGCGGGACGCGGACGGCCGGTGGCGGGTGTGGTCGCACCACGGCTCGCCGGTCCTGGTGGAGCAGGAGGAGACCGAGGGCGACGCGCCGGACGACCAGCCGGACGGCACGCCGGACGAGGGGCTGCCGGGGGCCGCAGACTGACGTCAGCGCTGTGCTCTGCCTCACTCCTGAGGTGCGTTCGGCAGGAATACCGGAGTGGCCGCCGCGGCTGAGGGGTATGGGCCCCGCCCGGGGACAGCGCGTGCCGAGGGCGCACCGGGCGGGTCCGGTCGTTCGACGGCGGCTCGACCGCACGGCGTGCCCCGCGGGCGAAGGTGCTCGACGTCCGCAGGTACATTCGACGCGGCCGACGCGGCAGGAACGCGCGGCCCCCAGCTTGCAGTACCGAGGGGAGTGAGGACGCCGTGGACCGAGTCGCGGTGCGCGGGCTCAAGGCGCGCGGACATCACGGGGTCTTCCCGGAGGAGCGGGAGCAGGGGCAGGTGTTCGTCGTGGACGTGGACATGGCCGTGGACACCCGCCCGGCGGCGGCCGGCGACGAGCTGGCCCGCACGGTGCACTACGGAGTCGTGGCCGAGCAGGTCGTCGCGGTGGTCGAGGGTGAGCCGGTGGAGCTCATCGAGACGCTCGCGCAGCGGATCGCCGACCAGTGCCTGACGCACGACGCGGTGCAGGAGGTCGAGGTGGTGGTGCACAAGCCGCAGGCCCCGATCACCGTGCCTTTTGACGATGTGACCATCACGATCAAGCGGAGCCGACATGACGCCGAACAGTGACCCGACCGTGCAGCCGGTGCCCGCATCGGTGGTGCGCCAGGTGGACGCCGCCGACATCACCCTGAGCAATCCCAAACGGGCCGTGGTCTCGCTCGGCAGCAACCTCGGCAACCGGCTGGAGACCCTCCAGGGGGCCGTCGACGCGCTGGAGGACACCCCGGGCGTGCGGGTGAAGGCCGTCTCCCCGGTGTACGAGACGGAGCCGTGGGGCGTCGAGCCCGGCTCGCAGCCCGCCTACTTCAACGCGGTCGTGCTGCTCAAGACGACGCTGCCGCCGGACTCCCTGCTGGAGCGCGGGCACGCCATCGAGGAGGCCTTCGAGCGGGTGCGCGACGAGCGCTGGGGCCCGCGCACGATCGACGTGGACATCGTCTCCTACCAGGACGTGGTGTCCGAGGACCCGAGGCTGACGCTGCCGCACCCGCGCGTGCATGAGCGGGCCTTCGTCCTGGTGCCGTGGCACGATGTGGACCCGGTTGCCGAGGTGCCGGGCAGGGGCCCGGTGGTGGAGCTGCTGACCGAGGTCGGCCGGGACGGCGTCCAGGTCCGGCCGGACCTGGAACTCGTCCTGCCCGACTAGTCGTTGAAGGACAGCGTGAAAGAGATCCGACTCCGCACACTCGCCGGCATCTTCGCGGTGGCCGCTGTGCTGTCCTGGTCCGGCGCGCGCCTGTGGGACTCCGTCGGCACGCTGCCGGCGGTGCCCGTGCTGGCCCCCGTGGTCCTGGCGCTGATCGCCGTGGTGCTGCTGGCCACCGCGCTGTCGCTGCGGGCCCGGCTGCGCGCCCAGCGCGAGCGGG
>NZ_BAAHCA010000889.1:0-2012 GCF_054776295.1 Streptomyces sparsus | reverse complement strand
GCCCGCGGCGCAGGCCCCGCCCGGCGGGGGCTCAGCCGTCGCGCTCGGGTGCGTTCGCCGCCAGCTGCCATATCTCGGCGGCGTCGAACGCGTCCGAGACGCGCGGCAGTACCTGCTCGTCGTGGTGGTGGAAGGCCGACCAGAAGACGTCGCCGGGCAGCGCGTCCTTCGGGGCGTACACCCGGTAGACGTACCGCCGTCCGTCGATGCCCGCGAGCGCCACCATCCAGGTGTGCAACCGAGGTTGCGTGCAGACGGCCATGGGCCTCCCGTGGTCGTGATCGCGGTAGCCGGTCTTCCTGTGGGGACGTGCCGGGTGCGGCGGTGGTTGCGTCCGGCACGTGCCCCGCGGGAAGACCGGTGTCGGACCCCTTCGACGACAGGCGTGAAAGGGTCGACACTGCTGTTCGTGGTGGGCATGATGGCCTGGTGCACGCAACGAGCAAGCCCGCGCCGCCGCGCCGCAACGTCGGTCTCGGCCTGGCGCTGGTCTCCGCCTTCGCCTTCGGCGGCTCCGGGGTGGCCGCGAAGCCGCTGATCGAGGCGGGGCTGTCCCCGCTCCAGGTCACCTGGCTGCGTGTGGCCGGCGCCGCGGTGGTGATGCTGCCGCTGCTGTGGCGGCACCGCGGCCTGGTGCGGGAACGTCCCGCGCTGCTGGCCGGGTTCGGGCTGTTCGCGGTGGCCGGCGTGCAGGCCTGCTACTTCGCGGCGATCTCCCGCATCCCCGTCGGTGTCGCCCTGCTCGTCGAGTACCTGGCCCCCGCCCTGGTGCTCGCCTGGGTGCGCCTCGTCCAGCGGCGCCCGGTCAGCAGGGCCGCCGGTCTGGGCGTGGTGCTCGCGGTGGGCGGGCTGGCCTGTGTCGTGGAGGTGTGGGCCGGGCTGGCGTTCGACGCGGTGGGCCTGCTGCTCGCACTCGGTGCCGCCTGCTGCCAGGTGGGGTACTTCATCCTCTCCGACCACGGCAGTGGCTCAGCCGACCGACCGGCACCCGATCCGGTCGGTGTCATCGCCTACGGGCTGCTGTTCGGCGCCCTGCTGCTCACGGTGATCGCCCGGCCGTGGGAGACCGACTGGTCCGTGCTGGCCGGGTCGGCGCTCATGGACGGCAGTGCCGTGCCCGCCGCCGTGCTGCTGGGCTGGATCGTCCTCGTGGCGACGGTGGCCGCCTACCTCACCGGCGTGGTCTCGGTCCGCAGGCTCTCGCCGCCGGTCGCCGGTGTGGTGGCCTGTCTGGAGGCGGTCGTGGCGACCGTGCTCGCCTGGGTGCTGCTGGGCGAGTACCTCTCGGCGGTCCAAATCCTCGGCGGTGCCGTGGTGCTCTGCGGTGCCTTCATCGCGCAGCGGGCGGCTCCGTCGGCGACGCCGCCGGAGCCGGTGGCCGCCGGCGGTGGCGTCGCCGCAGCTGCCGCCGCCGAGGAGTTGCCGGAGCGCAGTGGGGCGTCCTAGGGTTCGCCCCATGCAACTCAGTGTGCTGTCGCCGCCCGCCGTCTGAGGCGGGCGTTCCAGGAGGACCACGCGGCTGTCCGTGACGGACGCCGCGCCGGCCGCCGCTGCCCGCATCCGGGATCACGGCCCTGTCCCTTCCTCCGCGGGAGCATCACATGCAGTCCACCTCCTCCCTGGCCGTCGGCCGGGGGCTGTTCTACGTCGTCGTCGCGGCGACGGCCTGGGGTACCGCCGGTGCGGCGGCCGCCCTGCCCTTCACCGGCAGCGGGCTGGGGCCCGTCGCCCTGACGTTCTGGCGGACGGTGGGCGGGCTCGTCCTGCTGCTCGCCTTCCAGGCGGCCAGGCGCCGCCCCGCCCGTGCCCGGCAGGCGGAGACCCGGCGGGCCCGGGTCACGCGCATCGTCGCCACCGGAGTGGGTCTCACCGTCTTCCAGACCGCCTACTTCGCCGCCGTGCAGACGACCGGACTGGCCGTGGCCACCGTGGTCACGCTGGGCGCCGGGCCGGTGCTCATCGCGCTGGGAGCCCGGCTGTGGATGGCCGAACGGCTGGGGCGCGGTGGCGGT
>NZ_BAAHCA010000888.1:0-2012 GCF_054776295.1 Streptomyces sparsus | reverse complement strand
GTCACCGAACAGCCCCCCGAGCCCCCGCAGCCCCCCGCACCCGCCCGTACCGTCCCCGAGCCCGCCGCCAGGGGCGCCGCCGGGAACGACGGTGGCCACCTGTGGACGCCGGCCCTGCTCGACGGTGAGCTCGCGGCGGGCCTGCGGCAGAAGTCCGACGGGCGCATGCCGACGGTGTGGACGGTGTACCTGGCCACCGACGACATCCGCCGCACCACCGAACGGGCCCGGGCGGCGGGCGGGCAGGTGATCACCGACCCGGTGCTGGTCGGCGGCGGCCCCGCGGGTGTGCTCGCCACCGTCGCCGACCCCTCGGGGGCGGTCTTCAACCTGTGGCAGCCGGTCGAGCACTCCGGCTTCGGTGTGACGGGCCGGCCCGGCGGCTACGTCTGGACCGAGGTGCACACCAGGGACAAGGAAGCGGTGGACGCCTTCTACCGCGAGGTGTTCGGCTACGAGACGCGCGTCCTCGACTCCGGTGGCGCCGACTTCCTGATGTGGGCGCCCCGCGGTGAGCCCGCCGACGAGCAGCACGCCGTCGGCGGCCGGTCGCTGATCGACGCGTCGCAGCCCGCCGAGCTGCCCGCGCACTTCCTCACCTACTTCACGGTGGCCGACTGCGACGAGGCGGCCCGCACCGTCACCAGGCTGGGCGGCCGGGTGCTCAGCGAGCCGGAGACCGGCGAGCACGGCCGGTTCGCGGTGCTGGTGGACAACCAGGGAGCCGTCTTCGCGGTCCTCGACCCCGAAAGCGCCGTGTCGCGGGGCTGACGGCGGCAGCCCCATGCCGCAGCATGGACACCGGCAGGACCGCAGGACGGGGGAACGGCTGTGATGTCTCGCGCATCGGCGATCATGGATGACGCGCCGGCCCCCGGCCTGCCGTTCCGGCATGGAAACTCCCGGTACGTCCCCTGCCGCCGACAGCCCCCGGAGCGCTCTCGGAGAGGCGGGGGACGGCCCAGACGCACCCCGGTTCGCCAGCGCGGGCCCCGGGGGGAAGAATCAGCGTCCGGACCGCACGTCCGGAACGGCGTCGGCACGCCGCGCCGGGCGGTAACGAGGACAAGCCCCTACGGGGAGGTGGCAGGCACATGGTGGAGCAGCTGACGCAGCACGATCCGCGGCGGATCGGCCCGTTCGAGGTGCTCGGCCGACTCGGCGCCGGGGGCATGGGACTGGTCTACCTCGCCCGCTCGGCCTCCGGCCGGCGCGTCGCGATCAAGACCGTGCGCACGGAACTCGCCGAGGACCAGCTGTTCCGGGTGCGCTTCACCCGCGAGGTGGAGGCCGCTCGCGCGGTCAGCGGGTTCTACACCGCCGCCGTCGTGGACGCCGACCCGCGGGCGGCGGTGCCGTGGCTGGCCACCGCCTACGTGCCGGCCCCCTCGCTGGAGGAGATGATCCACGAGTGCGGCCCGATGCCCGCCCAGGCGGTCCGATGGCTCGCCGCGGGCATCGCCGAGGCCCTGCAGTCCATCCACGGTGCCGGTCTCGTCCACCGCGACCTCAAGCCGTCCAACGTGCTCGTTGTCGAGGACGGTCCCCGGGTCATCGACTTCGGCATCGCCTCGGGGGTCTCCAACACCCGGCTGACCATGACCAACGTCGCCGTCGGCACCCCCGCCTACATGTCGCCCGAACAGGCCCGTGACTCCCGCAGCGTGACCGGGGCCAGCGACATCTTCTCGCTCGCCTCGACCCTGGTGTTCGCCGCGACCGGCCACGCGCCCTACCACGGCGCCAACCCGGTCGAGACGGTCTTCATGCTGCTGCGCGAGGGACCGGACCTGGAGGGGCTGCCGGACGAGCTGCGCCCGCTGATCGAGTCCTGCATGCGTACCGAGGCGGACGCCCGGCCCAGCCCCGCCGACCTCCAGGCGCAGCTGGCGCCCCACCTGTTCTCCTCCGGCGGGGACGACAGCGGTACGGCCTCGGCCTGGCTGCCGGCCGGCGCCGTCGAACTCATCGAGCGCAAGCGCGGCGGACGCAACCGGCCCGCGCGTCCGGCC
>NZ_BAAHCA010000887.1:0-2014 GCF_054776295.1 Streptomyces sparsus | reverse complement strand
GCGGCGGGCGATGCGAGGCGCCCTGGCCCGGCTGCCCGCGGCGATGGCGGCCCGCGACCGGCTGCCGCACCGTACCGAGGCCGCCGCCCGATGTGTGGAAGGACAACCCCATGCCTGACGACCGCGTGTCGGTGGTGATCATCACCCGCGACCGCTGCCCGGAGCTGCTGCACACCCTGCGGCGCATGACCGACCTGCCGGAGCAGCCGCAGGTGTTCGTGGTCGACAACAACTCCTCCGACGGCTCCCCGCAGGCGGTGCGCGAGCACTTCCCCGGCGTGCGGCTGCTGCGGTCCCCCGCGAACCTGGGCGCGGTGGGGCGCAACCACGCCGTGGAACGCCTGGACACGACCTACGTGGCGTTCTGCGACGACGACTCCTGGTGGGCGCCCGGCTCGCTCGGCCTGGCCGCCGACCTGCTGGACCGGGCCCCGGACCTGGCCGCCGTCACCGCCCGCATCGTCGTCGAGCCCGGCGGCGAGGAGGACCCGATCATCGACGAGCTGCGGAACTCGCCGCTGGACGGTCCGGACTGGCTGCCCGGTCCCGCGCTGGGCTCGTTCCTGGCTGCGGCGACCGTCATGCGGACCGACGCCTTCCGGGCAGCGGGCGGCTTCTCGCCCCGGCTGTGGCTCGGCGGGGAGGAGGAGCTGCTGGCGACCGACCTGATGGTGCGCGGCTGGTGGCTGGCCTACGCGGAGGACCTCACCGTGCACCACGCCCCGTCGTCGGTGCGCGACGCCACCCAGCGGCGCGTCGACGGGCTGCGCAACACCCTGTGGTTCAGCTGGCTGCGGCGCCCGCTGCCGGCCGCGCTGAGCCGGACCTGGCACCTGGCGAGGACGGTCCCGCGTGACCAGCCCTCGCTGCGGGCGTTCGGCAAGGCCGCGGCCGGGCTGCCGTGGGTGCTGCGGGAACGCAGCCGGGTACCGGACGAGGTGGAGCAGCGGCTTCGGACACTGGAACGGGAACAGCGCCGTTCGCAGGCCCGACGGTACGTCGGGTGAGCGGCGGAGCGGCTGCCGGAGACGCGGGAGGAACTGCCTTGGCCGAGAGCGCGCTGATCGTCATCGACATGATCAACACCTATGACCACCCGGACGCCGAGAACCTCCGGCCCTCAGTCGAGAAGGCGCTGCCGGCCGTGCGCCGGCTGATCGAGAAGGCCCGCCGGGCCGGTACCGAGGTGGTGTACGTCAACGACAACTTCGGACGGTGGCGCTCCCAGCACGACGAGATCATCAACACCGCGCTGTCGGGACCGCACCGCGAACTGGTCGACCCGATCAGGCCGGACGACAACTCGCTGTTCGTGATCAAGGCCAGGCACTCGATCTTCTACCAGACGCCGCTGGAGTACCTGCTCGCCGACCTGGGCGCCCGCCGCCTCGTGCTGTGCGGGCAGGTGACCGAGCAGTGCGTGCTCTACTCCGCGCTGGACGCCCACATCCGCCACCTGGAGGTGACCGTGGCCCGGGACGCCGTCGCCCACATCCACCCGGACCTGGCCGACGCGGCACTGCGGATGATGGAGCAGAACATGAACGCGACGGTCTGCGACGCGGCCGACGTGAGGTTCCCTGACCCCGGCTGAACCGCCGGCCGTACCCGGGGCTCCGGCACGTTCGCAGCGTTCGCCCGCCCGTGTGCTGTGGGCCCGGGCCGTGAACGCGCCCGTGCCGTGCACCCGTGTGCCGTGGCTCCGGCGGACGCCCCCGCGACCGTCCGCGGGACGCCAGGACGCGGCTGCGCGAAGCGCCCGCAGCCGTACGACCAGCAAGGACGCGGGTTTGCGCGGCCGATCACGGGCAACCCGCCTGATGTGCTGATCCTGAAACCCCCAGGGGTGTACGCCACGCAGGAGGACACCGGTCTGCTCGTCGAGTCGCTCCGCGGTGAGCGTCTCGGCCCGGACACGAAGGTGCTCGACATGGGCACCGGGACCGGGGCGCTGGCGATGGCCGCCGCCCGCGCCGGCGCCGGCAGCGTGACCGCGGTGGACGCGTCCGCCCGC
>NZ_BAAHCA010000886.1:0-2014 GCF_054776295.1 Streptomyces sparsus | reverse complement strand
GCACCGGCGAGGCGGCGATGACCCGTGCCAGCCACCGGCCGGGCGCGCGCGCCGCCAGCAGGTCCGCCTCGTCGAACCCCGCCAGGTGCGCCCGGGTCGCCTGCCACCACTGCTGCTGGTACTCGGCGCTGCGCCCGGTCAGCTCGCGCACGTACATGCGCAGGTCGTAGTCGAGGAACTTGGTCTGCGCGGCGTGCGCCAGCCGCTTGCGGTCCGCGTCCAGGAACACCTGCACGGCCCGGCGGTGTGCCAGCAGCCGGCTGTGCCAGTTCTCGACGCCCCGGCGGTCCAGGGAGATCGAGGGCTGCGCCGCGGACCGCCGCACGTGCCACACGTAGACGGTGTCGGGCACCACCGCCAGCCGGTCGGCCGCGGCGAGCACCTGTGCGCCGAACACGAAGTCCTCGTAGTGGAACCGGCCCTCCGGAAAGGTGATGCGGTGTTCGATCAGGAAGTCACGCGCGTAGAGCTTGTTCACGCACAAGGTGTCGTGCACCAGCCGGGGCTGGTTCTGCGGGTCCTCGTGCACGGTCTCCTGGAGGAACAGCTGCCGCTGCCAGCGGGTCTCGGTACCGCTGGGCAGCTCGCGCCGCACACAGCCGCCCGCGACGACCGGCGCGGAGTGGCGGGCCGCGGCGTCGAGCAGCACCCGCACCGCGTTCGGCGGCAGCACGTCGTCGCTGTCCAGGAACATCACGTACCGCCCGCGGGCCGACCGCAGTCCGTCGTTGCGCGGCGTGCCGCAGCCGCCGCTGTTCCGCTCGCGGTGTAGCACCCGCAACCGCGGCAACTGCTCCGCCAGCGTGTCCAGCACCGCACCGGTGCCGTCGGTCGACGCGTCGTCGACCGCGAGCACCTCGGTCACCTCGGGGCCCTGGTCGAGGGCGGAGCGCACCGCCTCCTCGACCAGCGCCGTATCGTTGTAGGCGATGACCACCACAGTCACGCTCTCCGACATAACCCGTCCCCCCACAGAAATCTCACGTGCCCATTCGTCGTCCGCCGAGCGCGCCCGGCCACGGCGTCCCCCGCCTCCCCGCTCGCGCCGGGGAGGCGCCCACCCTCAAGGATGCGTTCACAGGCGCGCAGGTTCACCCGGGCCGTCACTGGGCTGTGTCGGATGGATCACCTGCCGGCTTCCCTGCCGAGCGAGCCGGGCGGCCGTGGCCGGCCGAGGCGACGGCGCCGGTGTGCGGCGCTCCGGGGGCACCACCGGAGCCAGCCCGGTTCCGTCAAGGAAGACCGCGCGGATCACTCGCTCGGCTGAGTGCCCGTCGTCGTAGGGGCAAAACCTGGCCCGGAACGCGGCCCGCAGCGCCTCGTTGCGAGGGGAGCGCAGCGTCCCGTCCCGGAACACGGAGACGAGCGAGGCGAGGTCGCGGGCGACCGGACCCGGCGGGTTGCCCAGCAGGTCGAGGTAGGTGCCGCGGGTCGCGCGGTACGCCTCCCAGTCGTCGGCGTGCACCACGATCGGCCGGTCCAGGTTGGCGTAGTCGAACATCAGCGGCGCGTAGTCGGTGACCAGGACGTCAGCGGCGAGGCACAGGTCCACCGACGGCCGGCCACCGGTCGCGTCCAGCACGGTGAAGCCGGCCCCCAGCGCGCTCGCCAGCCGGGAGACGTCCAACCCGGCTCCGGCCCGCCCGTTCAGGTACTCGCGGGGCGCGGGGGCGTACAGCACGGCGGTCGCGTCCGCCGGCACCCCCAGCGAGGCACGGGCACGCGCCACGTCCTCCGTGGTGGCGGTGCTGTACACGTCGTTGCGCGGGGCGCCGCACTCCAGCGTGGTGTAGGCGCCCGGATAGGCGCGCTCCCAGGCCAGGGTGCAGTACCGGCTGGTGGAGAGGGTGTAGTCCCACTCGTCCACCTGGGCGAGCAGCCGGTCGAAGTCCGTGCCGGCCGCCGCGGCCGGGCGGTCCCGCAGGTCCAGCCCCAGCCGGCCCAGCGGAGTGCCGCGGTGGGTCTGCACCAGGACCTGCCCGCGCCGCTTGGCCACGCCGAACTCCGGCTCGCC
>NZ_BAAHCA010000885.1:0-2014 GCF_054776295.1 Streptomyces sparsus | reverse complement strand
ATGCGGTCCATCATGCGTGATCTCCCCCGGAGCCCCGGAGCCGGGCGGGCCCGGCCGACAGGCGGCCGTCACCGGTCGGCGGCTGTCATCGACCGGCGGTCGGCACCGGTCGGCCGGCACCTCGGCGGGGCGGTCAGCGCTCGTCGGGCAGGAACATGCTCACGGCCCACGACACGATGGCGATGATCAGCCCGCCGAGCAGTGCGGTGCCGAAGCCCTCCACGTGGAAGCCGACGTCCAGCTTGTCCGCGAACCAGGACGTCAGCATCAGCATCAGCGCGTTGATCACCAGCGCGAACAGACCGAGCGTGAGGATCAGCAGTGGCAGCGACAGCAGTTTCGCGATCGGCTTGACCACCAGGTTCACCAGCCCGAAGATCAGGGCGACGAGGATGAGCGTCAGCGTCTTCCCGCCGGTCTCACCGCCGGTGAGGGTGATGCCGTCCAGCAGCCACACGGCCACCGCGAGGGCGATGGCGTTGGCGATCGTCGTGATCAGGAAAGTCTTCATGAGGGCGATCGTCGCAGAGGATCGCGGGGATCGGGCAGAGGGGCAGAACAAGATGAAAGCTTTCCGGCTGGAAGAGCTGGAAGCGGAACGTGCCGCGAACAACGGCGCCTACCTGCAGTTCCTGCGGGAGCGCAACATGTCCGTGGGCCTGTACGCGCTGGACCGCGGCACCCCGGACCCGCAGTCGCCGCATCAGCAGGACGAGGTGTACTTCGTGGTCAGCGGCCGGGCGTCGCTGACGGTCGGCGAGGAGACCACGCACGTCGCCCGGGGCAGCGTCGTCTACGTGCCCGCCGGGGTGCCGCACAGGTTCCACCAGATCACCGAGGACCTGCGGGTCATGGTGGTGTTCTCTCCCCCGGAGAGCTGAGGGACGACCCCTGGTCCCGTAGGGGTCCGGTCAGGGGCGGACCGGGGACGTCCGGCCTCCCGCACCGCTCCGCCGCCGCATAGCATCGAGGAGAAGATCGCAGCAGGCTGCGCGCGGCACCGCCGCGGCGGCCGGGCGACACCTCATACGGGAAAGCAGGGAATGATCATGGGTACCAAGGACACCGTCTCGGCAATGCCGTCCTGGGCGAAGTGGGTCGCCGTCATCGTGGTCGCACTGGTGGTGTTCAAGGCCGTCAGCTGGATTCTGGCGACGGTGTTCACCGTGCTCTTCAACGTGCTGCTGTTCGCCGCGATCGTCGCCGGACTGGTGTTCGTGGTGCGCAAGTTCATGACGTCCTCCAGCTCCTCCGGCGGATGGTGACGACGCGTCAAGCCCCCCGGAACGGAGCGGCCCCAGGCCCCCCGAACGGTGCGGATCATGCCCCCGCCTGCGCCAACCCCGTTGTCAATCGGGTGACTTTGAAGCAACCGGCATTGTGGTCGCTGGGGAGGTGATGGACGATTCCCCCAGAGCTTCACAGCAGCCGATCAAGGTCGAACTCGAGAGCCGGGGGCAGCGAATGAGCGACAGGGTCCAGGCCAGCGACAAGGTGCAGGCGCACGTCATGATGAGCTTCCTGGCCTCGGAGGAACTCTCCTTCCGCATCCCGGTGGAACTCTTCTACGAAGCGCACGATCCCTACGCGGTCCGGTTCACCTTCACCCTTCCCGGCGACGCGCCGGTCACCTGGATCTTCGGCCGGGAACTGCTGATCGACGGCATCAGCCGCGCCGCCGGCGAAGGCGACGTCCGCATCCGCCCGCTGTCCGACGAGCACCTGGCGGACCTGCTCATCATGTTGCAAGTGGGCACCGAGCAGGCACTGTTCCGGGTCAGCGCCCCACCGATGGTGGCGTTCCTGGACCGCACCGACCGCATCGTGCCGCTGGGCCAGGAACCGGCCGGCGAGGGCATCGACGCCGAACTCGACAAGATCCTCGCCAGCCAGACGCCCTGAGCGCCCCGCGCCCCGCGCCCCTCTCCACGCGCCCCGCGTTACGTTCCCCGCACTGCCGCACTGCCGCACTGCCGCACTGCCGCACTGCCGGCCCGCAGGCGCGCCCGCACCC
>NZ_BAAHCA010000884.1:0-2019 GCF_054776295.1 Streptomyces sparsus | reverse complement strand
GGCGTCACAGCCCACCGCCAGTGCCAGCGCGGCCACCGAGGCCAGTGCGCCCAGCGCCCGCCCCTGCCTGCTCGTGCCCCAGACCATCACCGACCCCCTGCTCCGCTCCCGCGGTGCCCCGCGCACCGCCGACCGTCCGGCGCACACCGCGCCTCCGACCCACGAGACGCGATCCGCCCCCTGAACGGTTCCCTGCCGGGACCCGTCCGACGCACCCGGCGCGCCACGAAACGCGCCGAACCCCGGCGCGCGGCCCCGCCGGCCCTGCCGTTCCCCGTGCTGCCCGGGACCGTCCCCGTGTCGCCGGGACGCCCCACGTGAGGGCGGCCAGCTTCGATTCGTCCTCGGCAGGGGCAGAACCGCGTCACCCGGGTACCCGCACAGGACGACGCGGCGACGTACCGGGCCCCGTCACCGCATCCGGACCGCCGAACGTGCCCGCGCCCTCCACGGCGGCCCCGGGCCGCCGCCCGGCCAGGACCGGGCCGGAGCGCGGTGAGGGGCCGCGGCGGCGCGGCGGAAACCCGAGGAACAGTGAGGTCAGCACATGCGAGGTCGTGACACCGTGGTGGTCATGGGAGTGTCCGGGACGGGCAAGACGACGCTCGGCCGCCTGCTGGCGCAGCACCTGGACGTGCCCTACGCGGAGGCCGACGACTTCCACCCCGTCGCCAACATCAGCAAGATGTCGGCCGGCAGGGCCCTCGACGACAGCGACCGGTGGCCGTGGCTCGACGCGATCGGCGAGTGGGCCCGGGAACGCACCGGGCGGGGCGGAGTCGTCAGCTGCTCCGCACTGAAACGCGCCTACCGGGACCGCCTGCGCGCTGCCGCGCCCGGCCTGTTCTTCGTCCACCTGGTCGGTGACCGCGCGCTGATCGCCTCCCGCATGGGCGGCCGCAAGGGCCACTTCATGCCGCTGGAGCTGCTGGACTCCCAACTCGCCGTCCTGGAGCCGCTGGCCGACGACGAGAGGGGCGTCACCCTCTCCGTGGAGGCCGACCCGCCGACGCTGGCCCGGCAGACACTGGACGCACTCGGCGCGGAGACCGAGCAGGACCCACGCTGAGCCGACCGAGCCGGGCCGACGCTGCCGCCGGCAGCGCTTCCGGGAAGGGGTCCATGTCCGGTGCGCACCGGACGGGAGGGGCGCCCCTGGAACGGTTCGGGGCCGCAACGCTCCGACAAGGGTTCGTGTCGGACCACTCCACGGTGATCCGAGCCCGGAACACCCCCGGAGTCAGGAGCGGAATGGGACGATTCCGCCCATGACCAACATTCTGAACAGTGCCCGCCGACGGCTGATGATCGGCGCGGCCCTGCTCGCGCTCACCGCGACCGCCTGCGGCAACGGGGGGCAGGACGACGCCGGGCCCTCGCCGGACGGTGCCAAGGCGTCCGGCGGCCCGCTGGCCAAGGAGCTGACCTTCCACCAGGTGGCCGCGGTCGCCGAGACCAGGTGCCCCGAAGAGCAGCCCCTCGACGGCAAGGTGAACGTCGGAGTCGCCGAGGGCGACGGCTGCCTCACCCTGGACGAGCCGGCTCTCACCGTCACCCGCACCCGGTCGGTGGGGACCGCCGACGGCACCCGGTCAGGCATCGGCTGGACGGTGCAGATCTCCCTCACCGAGAGCGACGCGGCGAAGTTCGCCGACCTGACCGGCCGGCTCTCCCGCAACAAGACGCCCGGCGACCGGGTCGCCGTGCTGCTCGGCGGCGACCGGCTGCTGATGGCCCCCCAGGTCAGCGAGACCATCAAGAACGGTGAACTCCAGTTCACCGGCTACCAGGACCGCAAGCAGGCCGAAGCCCTCGCCACCGACCTCGGCGCCCGCTCCTCCTGACCCTCCGGCCCTTCTGACCCCTGGCCCTCACCGGCCTCAGCCGCCGCCCGGGATGCGGCGGTGGGCAGCATCCCGGCGCGGGCGGCTACTTCGGGGTGGGGCGGAGCGCCCGGAGGCGGCGAACCGTGCGTCGGGCGACGGGGGTGCGCGCCGCACCGGTGAACGGGGCGGGCAG
>NZ_BAAHCA010000883.1:0-2022 GCF_054776295.1 Streptomyces sparsus | reverse complement strand
CGGCCTCGGGCTGAGCCTGTCCGGCGGCGCGGGCGGCCTGTTCGAGGAGTGCGAGGTGGTGGCGGCCGGGCAGTCCGGCATCTCGGTGCGCGACGGCGCCCACCCGCGGCTCGACCGGTGCCGGGTCCACCACGCGTCCGGCGCCGGCCTGTCACTGACAGGTGAGGGCACCTCTGTCGAGGCGGTGGGCTGCGAGTTCTACGAGATCAAGGGCACCGGCGTCCAGGTCGCCTCGCGCGCGGTCGGCCAGCTGACGGACTGCCAGGTGCACCGCACGACGGCCGACGGCATCACGCTGGACACCGACGCGGTGCTCACCCTCGCCGACTGCGACATCCACGACATCCCGGAGAACGGCATCGACCTCAGGTCCCGTTCGGTGCTGACGCTGACCCGCTCGGCGGTGCGTCGCTTCGGCCGGAACGGGCTGTCGGTGTGGGACCCGGGCACCCGGGTGGACGCCAACCGCTGCGAGATCCACGAGGCCACCGGCGACTACCCGGCGGTGTGGATCAGCGACGGCGCCTCCGCCGTGCTCGACACCTGCCGGGTGCACGGCGTGCCCGACGCCCTGTTCGTGCTCGACCGGGGCTCCCGCGCGGACGTCGTGGACAGTGACATCTCACAGGTGCGCGGGACCGCCGTGTCGGTGAGCGACGGCGGCTCGGTGCAGCTCGACGACTGCCGGATCCGGGACGCGGCGACCGGCGCCTGGTTCCGCGACCACGGGAGCGGCGGCACCCTGTCGGGCTGCACCATCGACGGTCCGGCCAGCGGCATAATCGTCACCAAGGGCGCCGACCCTCAGGTCGAGCGCTGCACCGTGACCGGCCCGGCCGAGGCGGGCGTCTACGTCTCCGCGCAGGGGCGCGGCACCTTCACCGGCTGCAAGGTGACGGACAGCGGCGGCTACGGCTTCCACGTCATCGACGGCTGCCGCACCACGCTGAAACGCTGCCGGACCGAGCGGTGCGCGCGCGGCGGCTACGAGTTCGCCGAGGACGGCACCTCGGTGGAGGACTGCAGCAGCGACGAGTCCGCCGTCGCGCCTTCGCCCGCGCCGGCGAAGGCGGCGGCCGTGCAGACGGCCGGCCTGCTCACCGCGGCGCCGCAGGTGTCGGTGCCCGCGCCGGCCGCCCCCGTCGAACCCGAAGACGGGCCCGCCGCAAGGCCCGCCCAGGACGTGCTGTCGGAGTTGGACACGCTGGTGGGGCTGGACAGCGTCAAGCGCGAGGTGCGGGCGCTCACCGACATGATCGAGGTGGGCCGGCGGCGGCAGCTGGCCGGGTTGAAGGCCGCGTCGGCCCGGCGGCACCTGGTGTTCACCGGCTCCCCCGGCACCGGCAAGACGACCGTCGCGCGGCTCTACGGGCAGATCCTGCACTCGCTGGGCGTGCTGGAGCGCGGCCACCTGGTGGAGGTCTCCCGGGTGGACCTCGTCGGTGAGCACATCGGCTCGACGGCGATCCGCACCCAGGAGGCGTTCGACCGGTCCCGCGGCGGCGTGCTGTTCATCGACGAGGCGTACGCGCTCTCCCCCGAGGACTCCGGCCGGGACTTCGGCAAGGAGGCGATCGACACCCTGGTCAAGCTGATGGAGGACCACCGGGACGAGGTGGTGGTGATCGTCGCCGGCTACACCGCGGAGATGGAGCGCTTCCTGGCGGTCAACCCCGGTGTGGCCTCACGCTTCTCCCGGACGATCACCTTCGGCGACTACGAGCCCGAGGAGCTGCTGTGCATCGTCCGGCAGCAGGCCGAGGAGCAGCAGTACCGCCTCGGTGAGGGCGCCGAGGAGGCGCTGCTCAAGCACTTCACCGCGATCCCCCGGGGTCCGTCCTTCGGCAACGGCCGCACGGCGCGGCAGACCTTCGAGGCGATGGTCGAGCGGCACGCGGGCCGGGTAGCGCAGCTCCCCGACCCGAGCACCGAGGAGCTCACCCTGCTGTACGCGGAGGATCTTCCGGAGCTGCGCTGAGCGGCCCGGCGCGGTCCGCGGCGGCCGGCTCCCCCGCCGGCCGC
>NZ_BAAHCA010000882.1:0-2023 GCF_054776295.1 Streptomyces sparsus | reverse complement strand
AGGTGCTGCGGGGGTGGTGCCGGGTGGGGAGCGGCGGGTCAGCCGTGGGCGGCGGGCAGTCGGAAGCGGCGCTGGGGGCGGCGGTGCTGGCCGCGGGGCTGCGGGGTGATGGCGTCCCGGCAGGCGAGGCCGGGGTCGAAGCCGATCTCAGCGGTCTCCTCGGTGCCCGTCAGCACCTCGTGCAGCCGCTGCGCGTCCTCCGGCAGGTCGCGGCGCCAGCCCATCGACACGACCGGCCACAGCGCCAGCATGCCGCCCGACAGCCGGCAGGTGACCTGGAGGCCGACCCGGCAGCCGCGGCCCTGCGGCCACACCCGGAAGTCGTACCGGGGGAGCTGGCTGCCGAGCGGCGTCCACATGCGCTGGCCGACGAAGCCGACCCGTGCGCCCGGCTCGTACGCGCAGCACGCCAGCCGGAAGTCGCGATGCCGTCCGGGAAAGCGGTACTGGTAGTTGCACCCTTCGCCCCACACCGGACCGCCGGGATCCTCCGGGCGGATCTCCATCACTCCGGAGTGCCAGCGCGGCAGGTTGGCTCCGTCGGCGAGGAACCAGAACACCTCGTCGACGGGCAGTGGAACGGACACATAGACCTGTACCTGTGGCATACGGCACCTCCTACGAGCGGGTTCCCGCGTCCGCCGCGGTAAGCCTCACTCCCCGACCCGGGTGTACCTGTTGATCCCAGATTCATGGGAAGTGTCGGTAATGTCGCCTGGGGGTGAGCCATTCGGGCGATCAGCAGGTACGTACACCCGGTCGGGTGACGGTCCGCAGGACGTGTGCGGGCCGTCCCGGAGCCGGAGAACCGCCCGGACGGCCCCCGTCCGGGCGGTTCTGGCGGCCCGTCAGACCGGGACGGCCAGCAGCAGGGCGAACCGGTCGGCGCGGTCCGTCCACCAGTGCCGGACGGCGAAGCCCGACCCGGCCAGTTCGGCGGCGAGCCCGGCCCGGCGGAACTTGACCGAGATCTCGGTGCGCATCTCCTCCCCGCTGCCGAACTCCACCGTGAGTCCGAGCGCCGGCAGCGTCACCGTCTGGGCCGTCCGGGACCGCAACCGCATCTCGACGCGCGAGGCTTCCTCGTTCCACAGCGCCACATGAGTGAAGGTGTCCCGGTCGAAGTCGGCGCCCAGTTCGCGGTTGAGCACCCGCAGCACGTTCTTGTTGAACTCCGCGGTCACGCCCTGCGCGTCGTCGTACGCCGGTACCAGCACCTCGGCCGGCTTGACCAGGTCGACACCGAGCAACAAGGCGTCGCCCGAACCGAGTTGGGAGTGCAGCGCGGCGTAGAAGGAGCGGCGCCCGGCGGTGTCGAGATTGCCCAGCGTGCCGCCGAGAAAGGCCACCAGGGTCGGCCCCTCGCCGGGCAGCGTCAGGTCCGTCTCGTAGTCGGTGACGGCGGCCGTGACGCGCAAGTCCGGGTAGTCCCGCACCAGCGCGGCGCCGGCCTCGGTCAGCGCGTCCTCACTGACGTCCAGCGGCGCGTAGTGCGTCAGCCCCGACCGCTGCCCGAGGGCGTCCAGCAGCAGCCGGGTCTTGCGCGACGAGCCGGAGCCGAGCTCGGCCAGGGTGCGGACCGGCCCCGCGGTCTCGGCGATCTCCGCGGCCCGGTCCTGGAGGATCTGGTGCTCCGCCCGGGTCGGGTAGTACTCGGGCAGCCCGGTGATCTCCTCGAACAGCGCGCTGCCGCGGGCGTCGTAGAACCACTTGGGCGGCAGCGTCTTGGGCCGCCCGGTGAGCCCCTTGAGCACGTCGGCGCGCAGCGCGTCGGCGAAGTGCCCGGGCGGCAGCCGGTGGTCGAGAGTGAAGTTGCTGGTCATGCGGGGCGGGTCCTCTCGACGGCCGCGCGGGCCGGGGCCAGCGCGAGCGTGGTGACGGATGTTCGGGTGGCCAGCAGCAGGGAGCCTTCCGGCGCTTCCCGCCAGCCCGGCCTGCCGTCCGGCTCGGAGGCGACCACCACCCCGTCCGGCCAGGGCGCCGCCCCGCCGGGGCCGGTCGGTGTTCGCGAGAGCCCGGTGCC
>NZ_BAAHCA010000881.1:0-2029 GCF_054776295.1 Streptomyces sparsus | reverse complement strand
CCGGCCGCCGTCCAGCGGCCGGCCCGGCCCGGCGGCCGGTCAGGTACCCGGGCGGTCCACGTACTCGAAGATCGAGCCGTCCGGGTGGCGGGCCACGACGCTCCGGCCGATCGGCGTGGCCTGCGGGCCCGCGATGATCTCGGCGCCGACCTCGCGCAACTCGTCGACGGCCGTCCCCACGTCGCGCACGGCCAGCGTCGCGGTGATCTTGCGCAGCACGTTCAGGTGCTGCTCCGGGCCGGTCATCAGCATGAACGGTCCGACGGCGGCGGCCGAGACCGGGCCGTTGTTGAACCGCATCGCCTCACTCCGCGTCAGCCGTTCGTACACCGGGACGGCAGCGTCGAGGTCGGGCACGCACACACGCAGCGAGGTTCCGAGAATCTCCATGCCGCACAGGCTAGTTGCGGACCTGGGCCGATGTCAGACGCGGCAGCGGATCTCCCCGTGCAGCACGGCGAACCAGGCGCCGTCGGCCGCTCCCCAGGAACGCCAGCCGGCGGCGATGCCGGCCAGCTCCGCCGCGGTGGCGTGCCCGCCGGACACCGCCAGGTCCGCGTAGTCGGAGTGGACCGTGCGGTCCGCCCACAGCCCGCTCCACCAGGCCCGCTCCGGTTCGGTGGCGAAGCACCAGGCGCCGGCGGACGCGACCACGTCGGAGAACCCGGCCTGCTCGGCCCAGGCCAGCAGACGCCGCCCCGCGTCCGGCTCACCGCCGCCCGCCCGGGCGACCCGGCCGTACAGCTCCAGCCAGGCGTCCATCGCGGGCAGCGACGGGTACCAGGTCATCGCCGAGTAGTCGGCGTCCCGCGCGGCGACCACACCGCCGGGCCGGCAGACCCGGCGCATCTCGCGCAGCGCCGCCACCGGATCGGTGACGTGCTGGAGCACCTGATGAGCGTGGACCACGTCGAAGGAGTCGTCGGGGAAGTCCAGCCGGTGCACGTCGCCGCGGGAGAACTCGATGCCCCGCACCCCGCGTTCGCCGGCGGCCGCACGGGCCGCCGCCAGCGCGTCGGGGGCCGCGTCCACCGCCGCGACCCGTCCCGGCGCTACCAGCTCCGCCAGGTCGACGGTGATGGTGCCCGGCCCGCAGCCCACGTCCAGCAGGTCCAGGCCGGGCCTCAGCTCGGGCAGCAGGTAGGCGGCCGAGTTGGCCGCGGTGCGGCTGCGGTGGGAGCGCAGTACGGACTCGTGGTGGCCGTGGGTGTACACGGCGGGATTCTCCGGCATGCCGGCAGCCTAGAACCGCGTCCGTATCCCGGGACAGTTCGTCTCAATCCGTGGACGGGATGGGGATGGTGATCGCCGATCGGTGCGGCGCTACCGGCTGAGCGGGCAGTACACCACCAGCGCCTCCGGCCGCTTCTCCAGCAGCAGGTCCCGCGGGGCGTCGGTCACCTCACCGTCGAACGCCATCGGCGTGCCGGGCTGGATCCAGTCGACCCGCAGCCGCCGCACCCGCACCTTGCCGTGCGCGGGGGACTGCTCCAGGGTGCCGCCCAGCGCGGCCAGCAGCAGCCGGGTGCGCGCCCACTGGCCCGCGTGCGCCACCCGCACGTCCAACAGGCCGTCGGACAGGTCGGAGCGCCGCTGCGGCGTCAGGCCGAGACCGTTGTAGCGGCAGTTGCCCGCGAACAGCAGCCAGATCTGGTGCTGTTCGCCGTTCATCCGCACCTCGATCGGACGGTAGTGCCGCAGCACCTGGAACGCCGCCAGCACCCCCGCGGGCCAGCCGCCGATCCGCGGTGACCAGCGCTCGCGCACCCGTACCAGCTCCGGATAGGCGCCCAGGGCGAAGGTGTTGAGGAACGAACCGTCCGCACCGAACCTGCCGAGGTCCACCTTCACCGCCTCGCCCTCGTTGAGGGCCGCCGCGGTGTCCAGCACCTCCTCGATTCCCAGGTCGAGCGCGAAGTGGTTGAGCGTGCCGCCGGGCAGCACCGCCAGCGGCACCCCGTACCGGACGGCCATGCGCGCCGCGGCGATGACCGTGCCGTCGCCGCCGCACACACCCAGCGCGCCCCGC
>NZ_BAAHCA010000880.1:0-2031 GCF_054776295.1 Streptomyces sparsus | reverse complement strand
GGCCTGCGCCGCGGGCCCCACCCGGCGGCCCGGCGGGAGGTGCCCGCCGACCGGTGGGCAGAGCGGTGCGGCGGACCGGTCCACCGTTCGCCGGGTGGCCATGGCCACCCGGCGCCGTCCGCCCTACTGTCGGCCACCATGAGAATCCGCTACGTCGACGCCTTCGCCGATCGCCCGTTCACCGGAAACCCGGCAGCGGTGGTCCTGCTGGACCGCACGGACTTCCCGCCGGCCGACCGGCTCCAGCGGTTGGCGGCCGAGATCAACCTGTCGGAGACGGCCTTCGCACATCCGCTGCCCGACACCGCGGAGGCGGACTGGGCACTGCGCTGGTTCACCCCGGCCGCCGAAGTCGACCAGTGCGGCCACGCCACTCTCGCCACCGCCCACGTGCTCCACGGCGACGGGCTGTCCGCCGACCGGGTCCGCTTCACCTCCCGCAGCGGCGTGCTGGGCGCGGTGACCGGGCCGGACGCCCGCATCACCCTGGACTTCCCCACGGCGCCGCTGACCGAGGAGGAGTTGCCCGCGCCGATCTCCCGGGCGATCGGCGCGCCCGTACTGTCCGCGCACAGCACCGGGCCGCTCGTCGGTGACTGGCTGGTGGAGGTCGCCGACGAGCAGGCGGTCCGTTCGCTGACGCCCGACCTGCCCTCGCTGGCCCGGGCCGGCGGTCGCGGAGTCATCGTCACCGCTGCCGCCGAGCGGGCCGACAGCGGCTACGACTACGTATCGCGCTGCTTCTTCCCGGCCGTCGGCATCAACGAGGACCCGGTGACCGGCAGCGCGCACACCGCGCTGGCGCCGTTCTGGTCCGCCCGGCTGGGCCGGACCGACCTCACCGGCCTTCAGGCGTCGGCCCGCACGGGCAGGGTCCGCACCGCGCTGCGCGGCGACCGGACCGAGCTCACCGGCCACGCGTTCACCGTCATCGACGGTGAACTGCTGGTGCCCCTGCTCTGACCGGCGCCGCGCTCCCCCTGGCACCGTCGCCGGGCCGGGCGGTGCCAGGAGGGAGGGGCGTCAGGCGGTCGGGAGCCAGTCCACCCGGCCGGCGAGCAGCGCGTAGCCGAGGAACGCCACGATGTCGATCAGCGCGTGCGCGGCGACCAGCGGTCCCACTCGGCCCCAGCGCCGGTACAGCCACACGAAGATCACGCCCATCACCAGGTTCCCGACGAAGCCGCCGATGCCCTGGTAGAGGTGGTAGGTGCCGCGCAGAACGGAACTGGCCGCCAGGGCCGCGAGCGGGGACCAGCCGAGCTGGTCCAGGCGGCGCAGCAGGTAACCGACGACGATGACCTCCTCCACCACGGAGTTCTGCACGGCGGAGAGGATCAGCACCGGAAACTTCCACCACACCTCCGGCAGCGACTCGGGCACCACCGTCAGGTTCGCTCCGGCCGCGTGCGCGCCGAGGTAGAGCAGCAGGCCGCTGCCTCCGATGGCCGCCGCGACCGCGACGCCGCGTACCAGGTCGAAGCGCGGGCGGCGCAGGTCAAAACCGATCAGCCGCATGCCGCCGGCCGCCGGGTCGGACTCGCGCAGCAGGAGATGGGCGACCAGCAGCACCGGGACCAGCGCGGTGCCGATGCCGAACAGCTGCCAGGCGAGGTCCAGCCAGGGCCGGTCCGGCGCGAGCGAGCGGTTGAGGTTGGCCGCCTGGTCACTCAGCCCGCCCGGACGGGTGAGCGACCCGGTGAAGCTGATCAGCGCGGAGACCGCACTGGCGCCCAGCGAGAGCGCCAGCACCAGCAGCATCTCCCGGCGCAGGACGCCGCTCCGCTCGTTCGAGAGCTCCGGGACCGCCGTCCCCGGCTGTGAGCCCACGCCTGCCTCCTGTTCGGCCCTGTCCTTCCGGGCGTCTCACCGCGCGTCGCCGACCGCTGCCGGACCCACCGGGCCGACCGGACCGGCGGGTTCGGGCCGCCGGACGGCACGGGAGCCGCTCGACGACAGGTCACAGCTTGCCCGACGCGCCGGGCCCGGAGAGCACCGGGTCGGGGCGCGCCGCGGTGCCGGCCGGGCGGA
>NZ_BAAHCA010000879.1:0-2033 GCF_054776295.1 Streptomyces sparsus | reverse complement strand
GGCCGAGGGCGGAGGGGCCGACCCGGGCGCGGCGGTGCCCTGGCTGCTGTCCGCACGCACCCCCGACGCCCTGCGTGAGCAGACCCGGCGGCTCGCCACCCACGTCCGCGACGGCCGCCCCGACCCCGTCGACACGGCGTGGTCCCTCCTCACCACACGCGCCCACCTCGAGTACCGCGCCGTCGCCACCGGAACCGACTCCGACAGCCTCCTGAACTCCCTCGCCGCGTCCGTACCCGCCGGCCGCGTCGAAGGCGACGTGGACCGCCCGGTGTTCGTCTTCCCCGGCCAGGGCAGCCAGTGGGCCGGCATGGCCACCGACCTCCTCGCCACCTCGCCCGTGTTCGCCCACCGCTTCGGCGAGTGCGCGCGGGCGCTCGCCCCGCACGTCGACTGGGACCTCGAAGCGGTCCTGCGCGACGACCCCGAGGCACCGCCGCTGGAACGCTCCGACGTGCTGCAACCCGTCCTGTGGGCCGTGATGGTGTCGCTGGCGGCGCTCTGGCAGCACCACGGCGTGCGTCCGGCGGCGGTCGTCGGCCACTCCCAGGGTGAGATCGCCGCCGCGGTCGTCGCCGGGGCCCTCACCCTGGAGGACGCGGCCCTCGTGGTCGCCCTGCGCAGCAAGGTGCTCGTCCCCCTCGAAGGCCTCAGCGGCATGGCCTCGCTCGCGCTGCCGGAGCCCGCCGTCCGCGACTTCATCGCCCGCTGGGGCGACCGGGCCACCGTCGCGGCCCTCAACGGGCCCTCGTCCGTCGTCGTCTCGGCCGACGCCGAGACACTGGGCGAGCTGCTGGAGACCGCTGCTCACGAGGGCGTGCGCGCCCGCCGCGTCGGCATCGACTACGCCTCCCACTCCGTGCACGTGGAGCCCGCCCGCGACGAGATGCTGCGGAAGCTGGCACCGATCACGCCCCACCCTGCCGAGGTGCCCTTCCTGTCCACCGTTACCGGCGCCCTGCTCGAAGGCCCGGCCACGGACGCCGCGTACTGGTACGACAACCTGCGCAAGCCGGTGCTGCTGGAGCCCGCGGTGCGGGCCCTGACGGCGGCGGGCCACGGAGCCTTCATCGAGATCAGCCCGCACCCCGTCCTCACCGCACCGGTGCAGGACACCGTCGAGTCCGCCGCAGGACACGGCCACGCCGTGGTCACCGGCACGCTGCGCGTCGACGACGGCGGCCCCGCACGCTTCCAGACCTCGCTGGGCGCGCTGTGGGCCGGCGGCGCGCAGGTGGACTGGGCCCCCGTCTTCGCCGGGCTGTCGCCCCGCCGGGTCGAACTGCCGACCTACGCCTTCCAGCGCCGCCGGCACTGGATAGCGGACACTCCCACCTCCGACGCGACGGCCCCGAGCGCCCGCCAGCAGCCGGAAACCGCCTCCGGCGCACCCGCCCTTCCCGAGGCCGACGCCGCAGGAGCGACCGCGGCCCCGCCCGCGAGCCGGGGCACCGAGCTCGGCGCCGACGAGGCGCTGCACCTGGTGCGCGAGTGCACTGCCCTGGTGCTCGGCCACCCGGACGCCGCCGCCGTGGACCCGCAGCGGTCCTTCAAGGACCTGGGCGTCGACTCCGTGACCGCCGTGGAGTTGCGCGACCGCCTCAACGGCCTCACCGGACGGCGGCTGCCCACCACCGCCGTGTACGAGTTCCCGACACCGGTCCGGCTCGCCCGCCACCTGCACGCGGCCCACTCGGCACCGGACGGACGCGAGGACGGGACCGCCGCCACAACCGTCGACAACGAGCCGATCGCCATCGTGTCGATGGGATGCCGCTACCCCGGGGGCGTCAGCAGCCCCGAGGACCTGTGGCGCCTGGTCCACGACGAGACCGACGCCGTCTCCCCGTTCCCCGCCGACCGCGGCTGGGACCTGGACGCCCTCTACGATCCGGAGCCCCAGCACTCCGGCACCACCTACGTACGCGTCGGCGGATTCCTCGACACCGCCACCGGGTTCGACGCCGGGTTCTTCGGTATCTCGCCGCGTGAGGCGACGGCGATGGACCCGCAGCAGCGACTGCTGCTGGAGA
>NZ_BAAHCA010000878.1:0-2034 GCF_054776295.1 Streptomyces sparsus | reverse complement strand
ACCACCACGATGCGGATCATCCTCGGAGTCCTCGCGCCCGACGCGAGCCGCGCAGGAGCGCGCCTACCGGCGGTCGGCGTTGAGCGCCGACATCGCGGCCGAGCAGGAGAAGGTGCGTCGGGCCGACGCGCTGGTGTTCCACTTCCCCCTGTGGTGGTTCGGTCCGCCCGCGATCCTCAAGGGCTGGTTCGACCGGGTGTTCGTCCAGGGGTTCGCCTTCGGGCTCAAGGACGCCGACGGCAACCACCGGCGCTACGGTGATGGCGGCCTGGCCGGGAAGCGGGCTCTGACGGTGACCTCGGTCGGCGCGCGGGCCTCCGGCTTCGGCCCGCGCGGGGTGCACGGCCACATCAACGACGTGCTGTTCCCCCTGCTGCACGGCACCTACTGGTACACCGGTCTGGCGGCCCTGCCGCCCTTCGTGGTCTACGGCGCGGACCGCCTCACCCCGGCCGGGTACGAGCGGACCGCCGCCCGGCTCCGCACCCGCCTCCGGGAGCTGCCGGACGCCGAGCCGCTGCCGTTCCGGTCCGAACGCGGCGGCGACTACGACGCGGACCTGGTCCTGCGTGAGCACCTCGCACCGGGCCGCACCGACCTGGGAGCCCACTACGCGTCGGCGGCGGACCGGGCGCGGAAGGTGCGGCGGTAGGCGCTCGGGGAGACGCCGAGCGCTGCCTGGAGGTGCATGCGCAGCGAGGCCGAGGTGCCGAACCCCGCGTCGGCCGCGACCCGGTCCACCGGCAGGTCGCTCGTCTCCAACAGGTGCCTGGCCCGCTCCACCCGCTGCCGGGTGAGCCACACCTGGGGGCTCAGGCCGACCTCCTCACGGAACCGGCGGGTGAACGTCCGCACGCTCATCGACTCCCGGTCGGCCAACTCGGCGAGCGTCAGCGGCCGGTGCAGGTGCCGCAGCGCCCAAGCGCGGGCAGCGGAGGTGGACGACATGCCGGGGGACGGGACCGGGCGCGGGATGAACTGTGCCTGGCCGCCCTCCCGGTGCGGCGGCACCACCGTGCGACGGGCCACCGAGCCGGCCACGTCCGCGCCGAAGTCGCCGCGGACCAGGTGCAGGCACAGGTCGATACCGGACGCCACGCCGGCCGAGGTGAGCACGTCGCCCTCGTCGACGTAGAGCACCTCGGGGTCCAGGTCGACCCCGGGGAAGAGGCGGCGGAACCGGTCGGCGGACTTCCAGTGGGTGGTGGCGCGGCGGCCGTCCAGCAGGCCGGCGGCGGCCAGGACGAAGGCGCCGGTGCAGATGGACGCGATCCGGGCGCCGGGGCGGATCAGTCCGAGGGCGTCGGCGAGCGCCGGGGTCAGCCGCCCCTCGGTCTCCGTCTCGTCCGGTTCGTGGGTGGCGGGGACGAGTACGGTGTCCGCCTCCGCCAGCGCCTGCGGCCCGTGGTCGACCTCCACGGCGAAGTCCGCGTCGGTGCGTACCCGGCCGGGCGTCAGGGTGCAGGTGACGACGGTGTAGAGCGGGTCGCCGTCGGGTCCGACCGCCTGCCGGAACAACTGGTGCACCAGCCCCAGCTCCATCGGCATGACACCGTGCCGGACCAGGACCGCGACCCGGTGAGGGCGCGGGGGCCCGGCCGTGCGTGTGAGGTCGCCGTTCCGGTGCGGGCGGGGCTCCTGGGGCTGGCGCTGGCTCGTCACGGGCGGCTCCCTGCTGCGGTGGCGTAACGGCGGTGTGGCCAGATTCTTTCACCACCTGACATTCTGGCCACTCGTTCCGGGCGGAGCCGGCCCGCAGGCTGGGAGCCATGAACGTGCTGTGGATATTCGCCCACCCCGAGCAGCGGTCACTCAACGGGTCGCTCAGGGACGAGGGCCTGCGGGAACTGACCGCCGCCGGCCATCGGACCCAGGTGTCCGACCTGTACACGATGGGCTTCAAGCCGGTGGTGGACACCGGGGACTTCCCGGAGGACTTCCCACCGGAGCCGGAGCCGGACCCGGACCCGGCCTCGGACCCGGGCTCCGATTCAGGCCGCCGGGCGGCGCCCGGGGGCGCTCCCGGCGCCGGGG
>NZ_BAAHCA010000877.1:0-2037 GCF_054776295.1 Streptomyces sparsus | reverse complement strand
ACCGGACCGCTGGGCGCCCGTCGGCTCCGCACCGGACCGCTGGGCGCCCGTCGGCTCCCCGTCGGGGCGGGCGTCGGGGGGGCGCGGGGGCTTGCCGCCGTGGCTCATTCCAGCTCCTCCTGACAGCGTTCCAGCCAGTCGAGGTCGGCCTGGAGGTGCAGCATCGCGCCCTCGATGAGCAGCTGCGCGACCCGGTTGTCCCGGTCCTCGACCGCGGCCAGCTTGGACAGGTCGCGCATGGTGTTCAGGTACTGCCGCCGCTGCTTGTTGATCAGTGCGATCTGGTCGGCGAGGCCCGACTGGCGGGCGAGGACCAGCTTCATGAAGAACTCGTCCCGGACGCGCGGCTCGTCGGTGGTCTCCTCGAACCAGCCGAGCACCGCCTCCCGGCCGGCGTCGGTGATCCGGTACGTCCGTTTGTTGGGGCGGCCGGACTGCTCGACGTCCTCGCCCTCGATCAGGCCGCTCTTCTCCAGCCGGCCGAGAGTGACGTAGACCTGCCCGACGTTCGGCTGAGGGTACGCGGCGCCCAGCAGCTTCTCAAGGTCCTGCTTGAGCTCGTAGCCGTGGGCGGGACCCCGGGTGAGAAGCGCCAGGAGCGGCAGCCGCACGCTCTCTCCCCTCCCCGGTCCGGTGGATGCTGGTGGTGGACCGGGCCGGGTCGTGGCCCGGATCGCCCTCGTCCTGTGCTCGGACGTCTAGTATCGCCCATGCCTAACAGGTATATATGGGCCAGGGCGCCCGGCGACGAAGCGGGCGCCGGTGCACTGGGAGGGCCTATGCGGTGGATGCGTGCCGCGGGCAGGGGGCTCCTCGTCGGCGCCGTGGTCCTGGCTGGCTACGCCGGCCTGGGGCCGCAGGGCGACGGCGCGGCCGGCACCGGGCGGGGCCCGATGACGCTGGCGACCGCCGGTGACCTCACCGACTACCTCGGTCCGCTGCTCGACGGGTGGAACCGCGAGCACCCCCGGGAGCGCGTGACGCTCGTCGAGCTGCCCGACTCGGCGGACGAGACCCGGGCCCAGATGATCACCGAGCTGCGGTCCGGCGGGGACCGCTACGACGTGCTGAATATCGACGTGGCGTGGACCTCGGAGTTCGCCGCCGCGGGCTGGATCGCGCCGCTGGAGCGGGGCCGGTTCCCGCTGGAGTCGTTCCTGCCGCCGGTCGTGGACACCGCCACCTTCGGCGGCCGGCTGTACGCCGTCCCCTACGTCACCAACGCCGGCCTGCTGTACTACCGCTCCGACGTGCTCAGCCGGGAGGGCGTGGCGCCGCCGCGCACCTGGGAGGAGCTGGCCCGCCAGGCGCGGGAGATCGCCCCGGAGTACGGGCTGGACGGCTACGCGGGCCAGTTCCTGCCGTACGAGGGTCTGACGGTGAACGCCACCGAGTCGGTGCACTCCGCGGGCGGCTCGTTCCTGCGGGACGAGGGCGCACGGGTGACGGTCGACTCCGCGGCGGCACGGCGGGGGCTGGCGTTCCTGGCCGACGGCGTGCGCGAGGGCTGGATCCCGCGCGAGGCGCTGACGTACAAGGAGGAGGAGTCCCGGCAGGCGTTCCAGGAGGGGCGGCTGCTGTTCCTGCGCAACTGGCCGTACGTGTACTCGGTGGCCAACGAGGCGGGGTCCGAGGTCGCCGGCCGGTTCGACACCGTGCCGCTGCCGGGCCCGGACGGTCCCGGTACCAGCGTGCTGGGCGGCTCCAACCTGGCCGTCAGCAGCGGGTCCCGCCATCCCAGGTCGGCGGCCGACCTGATCCGCTACCTGACCGGTGAGCCGGTGCAGCGCCAGGTGCTCACCGAGGGCGGGCTGCCGCCGGTACGGGCGGCGCTGTACGCGGACCAGGACCTGATCAGGCGCTACCCGTACCTGCCGACGCTGCGGCAGAGCGTGCTGGCGGCCGAGCCGCGGGCCAAGAGCCCGCGCTACGACCAGGTGAGCCTGGCCGTGCAGGCGGTGGTGCAGGACGCGCTGGCGCTGCGCCAGACGCCGCGGGAGGCCGTCGCGCGGCTGGGCCGCGAGCTGGAGGCCATCG
>NZ_BAAHCA010000876.1:0-2040 GCF_054776295.1 Streptomyces sparsus | reverse complement strand
GGCCGTCGACGGCGGCCAGCACCGGCCGGGGCAGCTCGACGACGGCCCGCAGCAGCTCCACCACGTCGGCCGGGGAGCCGCTGCCGTCCCGGAGGTCGGCGCCGGCGCAGAAGGTGCCACCGGTGTGGGTGAGCAGCACCGCCCGCACGGAGTCGTCGTTGCCGGCGGCGGTGAGGTGGGTGCGCAGTTCGCTGACGAGCCGCACGGACAGCGCGTTGCGGTTGTGCGGGGAGTCCAGCGTGAGGACGGCGATGCCTCGGTCGTCGCTCCGGTGGACCAGCTCACCCGGGGTGTCGGGGGTCGGGTCGGTCATGCGGATCTCCTCGCTGGCGGGTGTGCGGACGGGTCGGCCGTCGCCCCCGGCGCCTTCAGTAGGACTTGGGCAGTCCGAGGGACTGATGGGAAATGTAGTTGAGGATCATCTCCCGGCTCACGGGGGCTATCCGCGCCACCCGGGCGGCGTTGATCAGGGACGCCAGACCGTACTCGGTGGTGAGGCCGTTGCCGCCCAGGGTGTGCACGGCCTGGTCGACGGCCCGGATGTTGGCCTCGGCCGCGGCGTACTTCGCCATGTTGGCGGCTTCCCCGGCCCCCGCGTCGTCGCCGGTGTCGTAGAGGTGGGCGGCCTTGGCGGTCATGAGCGCGGCCAGTTCCAGGTCGACGTGCGCCTGGGCGAGGGGGTGCGCGACGGCCTGGTGGGCGCCGATCGGCGCGTGCCAGACGGTGCGGGTGCGGGCGTACTCGACCGCGCGGCCCAGCGCGTAGCGGCCCATTCCCAGGGCGAACGCGGCCGTCATGATGCGTTCCGGGTTGAGGCCGGCGAACAGTTGCAGCAGTCCTGCGTCCTCGTCGCCGACGAGGGCGTCGGGGGGCAGCCGCACGTCGTCCATGACGAGTTCGAACTGCTTCTCCGGAGCGGCGAGTTCCATCGGGATGTGGTGGCGCTCGAAGCCGGGCGTGTCCCGCGGGACGACGAACAGGCACGGCTTGAGCCGTCCGGTGCGGGCGTCCTCGGTGCGGCCCACGACGAGGGTGGCGTCGGCGATGTCCACACCGGAGATGTAGATCTTGCGTCCGGTGAGCAGCCAGTCGCCGGTGGCCCGGTCGCGGCGGGCGGTCGTGGTGATGCGGTGGGAGTTGGAGCCGGCTTCGGGTTCGGTGATGCCGAAGGCCATCTTGCGGCTGCCGTCGGCCAGGCCGGGCAGCCAGCGGGCCTTCTGCTCCTCGGTGCCGAAGCGCGCGATGACCGATCCGCAGATGGCCGGCGAGACGACGAGCATCAGCAGCGGGCAGCCCTGCGCGCCGAGTTCCTCCAGCACGATCGCCAGTTCGCGCATGCCGCCGCCGCCACCGCCGTGGCTCTCCGGCAGGTTGACCCCGAGATATCCCAACGCACCTGCTTCCGCCCAGAGTTCGTCGGTGTGCCTGCCGTCGCGGGTGACGGCGGTGAAGTACTCCCGCCCGTAGCGGGCGCCGAGCGCGGCGACGGCGGCCCGCAGGGCCCGCTGTTCCTCGGTCTCCAGCAGTGCTGACGTCATGACGCGGGCTCCTCGGTGACGACGGCGAGCAGGGCACCGACCTCGACCTGGCGGCCGGGTTCGGCGTGCAGTGCGGTGAGCGTGCCGGCGGCGGGAGCGGTGACGCGGTGCTCCATCTTCATCGCCTCCAGCCAGAGCAGTGCCTGGCCGGCCGCCACCGGGTCACCGACGGCGAGGCCCTCGGCGACGCGGGAGACGGTGCCGGGCATCGGGGCGAGCAGCGAGCCGGGTTCGGTGCTCGCCCGCGGGACGGGGAAGCGGGGGCGGGCGGTGAACGTCCAGTTGCCCGCCGCGGAGTCGACGTGGACGCGGCTGCCGTACCGGGCGACGCGGTAGGTGCGGCGCAGACCGCCGCTCTCCAGGACGACGCGCTCTCGGCTGACGGCCGCCGCCCGCACCTGCGGATGGTCCTCGGCGCGGGGGCCGTCCCGGTCGAGGCGGTAACGGACCTCATGCTCGGTGCCGTCCGGCTCGGCGCGGTAGACCCGCAGCTGGGGCTGGG
>NZ_BAAHCA010000875.1:0-2045 GCF_054776295.1 Streptomyces sparsus | reverse complement strand
CGGAACCGTCCGGTGCCGCGCCGCCCTCCGCGTCCCCTGCCTCGTCGGTGGGTGCCTCGTCGGTGGGGCGGTCGGCGGCGGGCTCGCCCGGGTGGGCGTGGCCCATGGCGAGACTGTGCGCGGCCGGCAGGTCGATGAAGCGCACCGGTACACCGCACTCGACGGCCCAGCGGATCGCCACCCACTCCGGTGAGAACGCGGCCAGCGGCCAGAAGGCCGCCCGGCTCGGCTCCTCACCGGAGTGGGCCAGCAGCGCGACCGGCGGGCGCATGCGCGGATCGGCGGCCAGGTGGATCACCGCGTCGGCTTCGGGCGGCCCCTCCACCAGCAGCACGGCCGGTTCCGCCGCCCTCAGCGCGGCGAGCACCGCCCGCGCCGAACCGGGCCCGTGGTGCCGCACCCCGAGCAGCAGCGGTGCGGCAGTCACGCGCTGACCTCGCGGCAGGCGCGGTAGAGGTCCTGCCAGCCCTCGCGCTCCCGCACGACCGTCTCCAGGTACTCCTGCCAGGCCACCTGGTCGGTCGACGGGTCGCGGACCACGGCGCTGTGCACGCCCGCGGCGATGTCCGCCGCGCGCAGCACGCCGTCGCCGAAGTGCGCGGCCAGCGCGAGGCCGCCGGTGACCACCGAGATCGCCTCGGCGGTGGAGAGGGTGCCCGACGGCGTCTTGATCCTCGTGCGGCCGTCCGAGGTGACGCCGCCGCGCAGCTCGCGGAAGACGGTGACGACCCGGCGGATCTCGTCGATGCCCTCGGGGGTACGGGGCAGGTCGAGCGAGCGGCCGATCTGCTCCACCCGGCGCGAGACGATGTCCACCTCGGCCTCCTCGGTGGCGGGCATCGGCAGCACGACCGTGTTGAACCGCCGCCGCAGGGCGCTGGACAGCTCGTTGACACCGCGGTCGCGGTCGTTGGCGGTGGCGATCAGGTTGAAGCCGCGCACGGCCTGTACCTCGCTGCCCAACTCCGGGATCGGCAGCGTCTTCTCCGAGAGCACGGTGATCAGGCTGTCCTGCACGTCCGCAGGGATGCGGGTCAGCTCCTCCACGCGGGCCGTCATGCCGTCCGCCATCGCCCGCATCACCGGGCTGGGCACCAGCGCGTCGTGGCTGGGGCCGTTCGCCAGCAGTTGGGCGTAGTTCCAGCCGTATCGGATCGCCTCCTCGGCGGTGCCCGCGGTGCCCTGCACCAGCAGGGTGGAGTCGCCGCTGACGGCCGCGGCGAGATGTTCCGAGACCCACGTCTTCGCCGTGCCCGGCACGCCGAGCAGCAGCAGTGCGCGATCCGTCGCCAAGGTGGTGACGGCGACCTCCACGATGCGCCGCGGACCGACGTACTTGGGGGAGATGACCGTGCCGTCCGGCAGGGTGCCGCCCAGGAGGTAGCGGGCGACCGCCCAGGGGGAGAGCCGCCAGCGCTCCGGCCGCGGGCGGTCGTCGGCCGCGGCCAGCGCGGCCAGTTCGTCGGCGAACGCCTGCTCGGCGTGCGGTCGCAGTGCGGCCGGCTCGGTCTGCGTGATGCTCACAGCTCCCCCTCGTGCTCCGGATCGTCCGGTGGTCCGGTACTGGTTCCCACCGTGCACCCGACCACTGACAATCGCCGCTGACCTGCTGTTTCGTCAGTTCCGTTGCGGGCGGCGGCAGTCGGGACCGGTTCGCGCGCGCGTTCGGGCCGGGCGGTGTCAGTGGTCGCCCGTACGGTCGTTCCCATGACTGGAGAGCAGGTCCGCTGGACGGCGGAACAGGTGCTGGCGCTCGCCCCTGACGCGGCGTCGCGCAAGGCCGGCGGCAAGCTGGCCGGGCCGGCGCCCTGGTCGCAGGCGGGGTCGGCGGAAGGCGCCGTGTGGGGGCTGTGCAAGGGGAGCGGCAGCAAGCCGTACCGCACGGTCGTCGACTGCGCGGACGCCGCGTGCAAGTGCAGCTGCCCCAGCCGCAAGTTCCCGTGCAAGCACGCGCTCGGCCTGCTGCTGCTGTGGTCGGCGGGCGGTGACGCGGTGGCCTCCGGGGCCGAACCGCCGGAGTGGGCGCAGTCCTGGCTCACCGGCCG
>NZ_BAAHCA010000874.1:0-2057 GCF_054776295.1 Streptomyces sparsus | reverse complement strand
CGCCGTCCACGACCAGGCCGTGCCCGTCGTCCGCGTCCCCCTGGCGCGGCGGCCGGAGCCGGTCGTCCACGCCGGCCGCGAGCGCGTCGGTCATCCGCAGCAGCACCAGCCGGATCGACGCCGGGACCGGCACGTCGGCGGCGTCGGCCTCGGCCACCGCGGCCAGGCCCAGTTCCAGCACCAGCCCGTGGTACTCGGTGGCCAGCTCGCGGTTGAGACCGGAGTCGAAGGTGTTGCCCCGCAGATGCCGCTCCAGCGACCGCAAGGCGTCGGCCCGCCAACGCGCCGAGCAGGGGAACCAGCCGAACGCGCAGGCCGCGGCGAACTGCCCGGCGGCCTCGGCGACGACGTGGTTGTTCGCCGACGACCCTCGGCTGGGGAACGCGGCCAGCCAGCGCTGGTGGTGCCAGATCTGGCGGAGCGCCGCGGGATTGCCCTCGAACAGCCCGGCCGCGCCCGGCCAGCCGTCGAGCAGCCGGCGGACCCACACCCAGGACAGCAGTCTGATGCCCAGTTCGATGCCGCTGGTCCAGTGCACCCCGCGCAGCGGCGCGTTGGCCGCCCACCACGACCTCAGGTGCTCGGCCACCCGCTCGGCGTACCGTTCGTTCCCGGTGAGCGCGTAGGCGGCGGCGAGCACGGTGAGGTACTGGTGCCGGGACAGCTCCCAGATCTGCTTGACGTCGCCGATCGCGTCCTCGTCGCGGTACGGGACGTCGAAGGCGTAGCCCCCCGGGGCCCGGCGCCCGGTCTTCGGGTCGTACCACCAGTCCGGGTCGGCCAGGTCGTCGCGGACCACCCCGAAGTACTCGGCGTGCCCGGCCATCAGCCGGTCCGCCTCGGCGATGAGACGTTTCGCGGCGTCCGGAGGCACCGCGGCGGTCGTCCCCGGGGGCAGTACCGCGGTGAACCGGGCGCCGGTCACGTTCGGGGCGTCCGGCCGCTTCGACCGCCACCGTTGTCTGCGCACCGCGTCGCCCACCCGGCCGCCGACCTCCCGCGGTCCCATCCGGGACAGCCGCCGCAGGTACCAGCGCGCGCTCCCGGCGCTCCCCGTCATCGCGCCTCCGCCAGCGTCACGGGTGCGCCGGTGGCGAGGCTGGCCCGCACGGCGAGCGTGGCCGTCGTGGTGGCGACCAGCGACTCCAGCGGTACCGGCATCGGCCCGCCGGTCCGCACCGCCTCGACGAACGCGTCCAGTTCGGCGCGCTGGCCCTTGTCCCGGGCCTTGGGCAGCCGGGAACTGATCCACCGCTTGCGGCCGTGGACCGAGGCACGGACGAAGTCGTCGAGCCGCAGCGCGCGGCCGTCCGCGACCAGGTCCAGCGTCTCCTTGGGAAAGCCGGCCGGGCCGGTGGTGACGTAGCTGATGGTGGCGGTGGACCCGCCGGGGTAGCGCAGCAGGACCTGGAGGTCCTCGTTGCCGGGTGCGGCGATCGCGTACACCGACACCGGGTCGGCCTCCAGCAGCCAGCTCACCGTGTCGACGAAGTGCCCGCCCTCGCCGGCGAACCGCGAGCCCTCGGTGCCCTGCCGGAGGTACCAGCTGCCGTGCTCCAGCCGGCCCGCGTTGACCAGGTAGCGGACGCTCGCCGGGCCGGTCCTGGCGCCGAACCGCTTCCTGGCCTCCCGGAGCAGCGGCGCGAACCGGCGGTTGAAGCCCACCTGCACCCGGTCGTTGCCGGACTCGTCCACCGCCGCGAGCACGCCGGCCAACTCGTCGTCGGTGAGCGCCAGCGGCTTCTCCACGAACACCGCCTTGCCGGCCAGCAGCGCCCTTCGGGTCAGTTCGGCGTGCGAGCTGTGGCGGGTGACCACGAACACCGCGTCGACGGACGGGTCGCCGAGCACGGCGTCGAGATCGGTGGTCGCCTCGGCGAAGCCGAACTTCCGCTTCGCGTTGGCCGCGGACAGCGCCGTCGTGGTGACGACCGTGGACAGCTCGACGCCGTCACGCTGCGCCAGGTGCGGCAGCAGCATCGACGTCGCGTAGTTCCCCGCGCCGACGAACGCCAGCCGCACCGGCGCCCCGGCCGCCCGGGCCGGGGCGGACACCC
>NZ_BAAHCA010000873.1:0-2058 GCF_054776295.1 Streptomyces sparsus | reverse complement strand
CCGGCCCCGCCCCGGACGTTCTGCGTCGGCGTGCCGGGAGCCCGGCTCACCGGGGCGGGGCGGGGCGCGGGGCCGTCAGGGGTCAGGCGGTGGCGTTGACGAGTACCGCCATGTTGCCCGCCGGGTGCTTGTTGTCGTGCAGCAGTTGGTGGGCCTGGCCGATCTCCTCGAAGCCCAGGGTCAGCGAGAGGCAGGGGTCGATCTTGCCCTGGGCGATGAGGGTGGTGACCTCGCGGGCCTCCCGGGCGTTCGAGACGTGCGAGCCCTGGAGGCGCTTCTGGCGCATCCACAGGAAGCGCAGGTCCACGTCCCCGTTGTAGCCGGTGGTGCCGCCGCAGATGACGACCATGCCCGCGTTGTCGCACAGGTACATGGAGGTGGGCAGGGTGTCCGCTCCCGAGTGCTCCAGCACGATGCGGGGCGCCCGCCGCTCACCCAGCGCCTCCCAGAAGCCGCGCCCGAATCTGCGGGCACCCTTCAACCAGTCGGCCATCGCCTGGTCGTCGGAGGTGTCCGGCATCCGTCCCCAGTGGTCGAAGTCGCGGCGGTTGAGGTAGCCCTGTGCGCCGAGCCGCATGCAGTACTCGCCGCGCTCCTCGCTGGAGACGACCGCCACCGGCACGCCGCCGGCCTGGCGGACCAACTGGATCGCCATGCACCCCAGGCCGCCGGCGCCGCCCCACACCAGCACCGGGTCGCCGGGCCGCACGGTGTGCGGCTCCCAGCCGAACAGCTGGCGGTAGGCGGTCGCGGCGGTGGCCATGTAGCAGGCCGACTCCGCCCAGGAGAGCCGCTGCGGCCTGGGGTGGCACTGGTACTCGTCGACCACGGCGAACTGGGCGAACGACCCGTAGTTGTCCTCGTAGCCCCACACGGTCTGGGAGGCGGAGGTGCACGGGTCGGCACCCATCCGGATGTCGGCCGCGCTCTCGTCCCACTGCACCGCCAGCAGCACGACCTCGTCCCCGAGGGACACCTGGCGCACGCCCTCACCGACCGCCCACACCACTCCGGAGGCGTCCGAGCCGCCGATGTGGAAGTCCTCGGTGGCGCCCTGCCGCTTCCTGGCCGCCACGACGTCGAGCGGATCACCCAACGCCGCCCACACGTTGTTGTAGTTGACGCCTGCCGCCATCACCTTGATAAGCACCTGGCCGGGCCCCAGCGGCGGTACGTCCACCACCTCGGTGCGGAATGCGTCGGCCGGGCGGCCGTAGCGTTCGGGGCGGATCAGCGAGGCGTACATGCGCTTGGGCGCCTCGCCCAACGGAGGGGCGTCGCCGAGTTCGTAGAGGTCCTGGGTCACTGGGGGTCTCCTGACGGTGCGGTGACGGGGGAGTGCGAGCCGGCGCTGTCCTGCCCGACGTGGGCGAGACAGTTCCGGTGGTCGGTGGGCGGCACGGTGACCGACCAGCCCGCCGGGACGGGCGCGAAAGCCGGCCACAGGCACTGCTGTCCGGCGGTGTTGGTCAGAACCACGTGGGACTGCTCGCCGGGGCCGGCATCGTCGAACGGGCTGCGCACGGCTCTTCCTTCCTGCTCGGGCGGACGGGTCGGGCCCGGGTCGCGGGTCGGTCACGGGTCACGGGTCGGGTTCCGTCCCCGGACCGAGGACGGGCCGGGGCTGTGGCGGCCGGGGGCACCCGGCATCGGGCGGACTCATGCGGGATCAAGGCCGAGGTGCGGAGCGAGCAACTCGGCGATGCGGGCGAGGGGTTCCGGCTCGGTCATCTCGTAGTGGCCGCACGGGACGGGGTGCACGGTCAGCGTTCCGTCGACGTGACGCCGCCACCCCTCGTGCTTGGCGGGGGCCAGCGCCGGGTCGCCGGGATCGGCGGCGTCGCCGGTCGCGTCGAAGAACAGCACCTCACCGCGGTAGACCTCGGGTGTGAAACCGGGCGCGATGCGCAGGTTGTTGCGCATGACCCGGGCGATGGCGGACGCGTCCTCGGCCGTCACCGCCGTGGTCGCCTCCGGCGCCCCGGCCTCGTCGGCGATGCGGCGCAGCACCTGCTCGACGTCCGCGGGCACCGGGCCCTCCGGACCGGCGGCGTCGGC
>NZ_BAAHCA010000872.1:0-2059 GCF_054776295.1 Streptomyces sparsus | reverse complement strand
CGGACCCCGCCCGACCGGGCCGCCGCGGCCCCGCCCTCGGGCAGGCCGCGGGCCTCCCGCGCGGCGATCTCCTTGAGGCGCAGGGACAGTTGCAGGGTGCTGGGCCGTTCTTCGGGGTTCTTCGCCAGGCAGGCCTGGACGATCGGGGCCAGCGCCGCCGGCACCGCGTGCAGCGACGCCTCCTCGTGCACCACGCGGTACAGCATGACCTCGGAACTGCCGTGCCCGAACGGCGAGTCCGCCGCCGCGGCGTAGGCGAGTGTGGCGCCCAGCGAGAAGACGTCCGTGGCCGGCGTCACCGGCGCCCCCCTGACCTGCTCGGGGGCGAGGAAACCGGGTGAGCCCACTGCGGTGCCCACGTGGGTGAGCGTGCTCGCCCCCGTGGCCCAGGCGATGCCGAAGTCGATGATGCGCGGGCCCTTGGGCGAGAGCAGGATGTTGGAGGGCTTGAGGTCCCGGTGGACCACTCCCGCCTCGTGGACCGCGAGCAGCCCCTCGGCCAGCGCCGCGCCGATCGCCGCGACCTGGGCGGGCGGCAGCGGCCCGCCCTCGTTCACCTTGTCGTGCAGCGACGGGCCCGGTACGTACTGGGTGGCGAACCACGGCCGGTCGGCGTCCAGGTCGGCCGCCACCAGCCGCGCCGTGCAGCCCCCGCGGATGCGTCGAGCCGCCGAGACCTCGCGCGCGAAACGGGAGCGGAACTCCTGGTCCTCGGCGAGATCGGGACGGATCACCTTGAGCGCCACCCGCTGCCCGCGCCGGTCCGAGCCGAGGTACACCACGCCCATACCGCCCGCGCCGAGCCGGCGGTGCAGCTTGAACGAACCGACGACGCGCGGGTCCTCGCGCCGGAGCCGCATCATCGCCATGTCCTTCCCCTACCTCCGGTGGGGAGGCCCCACTTAGCTGACCGGTACCGACCGGCCGTCCGACGGTCCACAGCTTACGGACTGCCGCCGCCGCGCGCCGAGAGGCCGCGCGTGCCGCGGCAGACGGAATGTCAGTACCGGGTGGGATCCTGGAAGTACACGCCGGGCCGCTGCCCGTTACGGCGGCGGTCCGCACATCCGTGCCCAACAGCCAACCGCACAAGGGGGAGTGACGCTGTGAAAGGTGACTGGGTGGAGATAGTCGTGGACGCCGGTGACACCATTCGCACCTACGAGATGACGGCCGCCAAAGCCGGCCGGAGGGTGGAGACGCAGGTCCGCAGGGGAGTGGTCGAAGTGAGCGAAGTCACCCGCAGCGGGACGGTCGTGCGCACCGCGCGCTTCATGGCCAACCGGGTGCTCGCCCTGGTCGAGCACCCGCTGCCCCGCCCGGACGGCCCCTGATCCCGTGCCCGCCGACGGTCGTACCCGACCGTCCCCCACCACCGACTCCGGCCGTCCAACGCCTGCCCCGGGCGTCCAACGCCTGCCCCGGGAGGCCGCCCCAGCGGCCACCAACCCGAAGCGCCGCGCCCCGACCCCTCCGGGACGACCCCGGTACGGACGGCCTCCGTGTCCACCCTGGGGAGTACCCGCAGGCCCCGGTGTCCTCCTGCGGGATGCCCCGCAGTCGGTACGCGGGCATGACGCCCGACGCCCCCGCCGCGCCTAACGTTGAGATCAAGCGGCGGGCGCAGCACTCGTCCCCCGAGGTTCGACGCTCGCCGCCCCAGATCACGACAGGAGCATCACCATGGCGCACACGGCAGATCGCCCGGCGGTCCGGGCGCAGGGCCGGCTGAACGGCATGCTCGCCGGCTTCTCCGGCTCGGTGCCCGTGGGCCTGCGGCCGTCCGGCCGGCGGCATCCGCTGGTGGCCGTCCTGATGGTGCTCCCGTTCGCGGTCCTGCTCGCCGTGGTCTTCGGCGGAGTGGAGGCCGTGCTCACCCAGGCGTCGTCCGTGGCGGGAATGCTGGGGCGCTGAACAGCGCGTCCGGTTCGGGAGAGCGGCCCGAACCGGACCAGCCGGCCGTCAACCTCGTGGGGACGGGGGTGCGGGACGGCGTGCGGCCCGGGCAGTCGGAGGACTGCCCGGGCTTCGCGCGTCCCGGGCGGTACGCTCCCACCTG
>NZ_BAAHCA010000871.1:0-2060 GCF_054776295.1 Streptomyces sparsus | reverse complement strand
GCACGCGCCGGCTTCGGCGACGTGCCGCCCGCGAGGTGGGCGTGCCGCCCGTGAGGTGGCGGCGGGGGAGCGGCGGGGTCAGGCGTCCCGGCGCTTGAGTACCAGGTAACCACCGACGAGGGCGGCCACCACCCAGGCGACCATGATGAGCAGGCCGCCCCACGGACCGTAGGGCCGGTCGGTGCCGGTCTCCACCACGGACATGATCATGGAGCCGGCCTGGTCGGGCAGGTACTGCCCGACCTTCCTGGTGGCCTCGACCACACCGAGGATGTTGGAGATCAGGAAGAAGAACGGCATCAGGATGCCGAAGGCCAGCAGCGGGCTGCGCAGGATCCAGGTGACACCCATCGCGAAGAGTGCCATGAGCGTCATGTAGAGGCCGCCGCCGAAGACCGCGCGGAGCACGCCCGGTTCACCCAGCGAGGTGCCGAGGTCACCGAGGACCGACTGACTCACCAGGAACGACAGGAAACTGGTGGCCATGCCGACCACCAGCACCAGCGCCGTGCAGACGACCGTCTTGGCGGCCATGAAGACACCGCGCCGCGGGACGGCGGCCAGCGACGCCCGGATCATCCCGGTGCTGTACTCGCTCGACACCACCAGCACACCGAAGGCGATCATGGCGAGCTGGCCGAGGACCAGCCCGGAGAAGCTGGTGGCGGTCGGGTCGAAGGTCTGCTGCTCCTGCTCGGACAGTGCTGAGTCGAAGGTCGACTTGACGACCAGGCTGAGCAGCATGCCGAGGCCGACCGTGACGATCAGGGCGCTGGCGAGTGTCCACAGCGTGGAGCGCACGGTGCGGACCTTGGTCCACTCCGACTGGAGAACCTGCGTGGTGTGGGCCATGGCTCAGTTCCCCTTCTGCTGCTGGTCCGCCTGCTGACCGGTTGTGCCCGCTTCCGGTGGCGGCGGGCCCGCCGCCGGCCAGTTCGGTGCGGGCTGCTGCTGCCCCCCGGTCGAGGTGCCGTACTCCACCGAGCCGGCCGTCAGTTGCATGAAGGCCGCTTCCAGGGACGCCTGCTGGGGGCTGAGCTCGTGCAGCACGAGCCGGTGCTGGGCGGCCAGTTCACCGATGCGGGACGACTCCACGCCGTCCACCTCCAGGGTGCCGTCCTGGCCCTCGGACGTGGTGATGCCCTCGGCCGACAGCACGTCCCTGAGCCGCTCAGGCTCGGCGGTGCGCAGCCGTACGTAGGAGCGGGAGTTCTCCCGGATGAAGTCCGCCATCGTGGTGTCCGCCATGAGCTTGCCCTGGCCGATCACCACCAGGTGGTCCGCGGTGACCGCCATCTCGCTCATCAGGTGGCTGGACACGAAGATCGTGCGGCCCTCGGAGGCCAGCTGCTTCATCAGATTGCGGATCCAGTGGATGCCCTCGGGGTCGAGTCCGTTGACGGGCTCGTCGAACATCAGGATCGGCGGGTCGCCGAGCAGCGCGGCGGCGATGCCCAGCCGCTGGCCCATGCCGAGGGAGAAGCCCTGCGGACGCTTCTTCGCTACGGCGGAGAGACCCACCAGGTCCAGCACGGTGTCCACCCGCGACAGCGGGATGCCGTTCGACTGGGCCAGCCACAGCAGGTGGTTGCGGGCGGTGCGTCCGCCGTGGATGCCCTTGGCCTCCAGCAGCGCCCCGATGTGCGTCAGCGGGTTCTTCAGCTGGTCGTAGTGCTTGCCCTCGATGCGCACGTCACCGCTGGTCGGCCGGTCCAGCCCGAGGACCATGCGCATGGTCGTCGACTTGCCGGCGCCGTTGGGCCCCAGGAAGCCGGTGATGATGCCCGGACGCACGGTGAAACTGAGTCCGTCCACCGCGAGTTTGTCACCGTAACGTTTTGTCAACCCCGTCAGCTCGATCATGGCACCGACGCTAGTCGTCCGGACCTGCCGACGCCAATCCGTCAACCACCCCTGTTGTGCGCGGTGTCACGACCGGCCGCCCCGCGTCCCGGTCGGCTGTTCGCTTCGACCCGGATGTGCGGGTTTGCCCCCATGCCGTGCGTCCCGCACCGCCACCGCATCCACACACCGCTGCCCGGCGCCGCCGTGGCGGCGCC
>NZ_BAAHCA010000870.1:0-2062 GCF_054776295.1 Streptomyces sparsus | reverse complement strand
CGCGGGGGCCACCTGCTCGGCGAAGACCGAGCGCACGCTCGCCGCGCCGGCCTCGTTGGTGACACCGACGCGCAGCAGGGCGGCCAGCGTGCCGTCCTGCTCCCAGCGGTCCAGGAAGTGCTCGACGAGGCGGGTGCCGGCCTGCTCGGGCGGGCCCGAGGTGAGGTCGGGCAGCCGCAGGTCGATCTCGGAGGCGGCGGCGAACAGCCCTTCCTTGTTGCCGTAGTAGCGCATCACGAGGGAGGGGTCGATGCCCGCGTCGGCGGCGACGGACCGGATGGTGGCGCGCTCGTAGCCGTCGGTGGCGAAGCGCTCCCTGGCCGCGGTGAGGATCGCCGCGCGGGTCGCGTCGGATCGGCGGGCGGGCACGGATCGGGCGGGTCGCTGAGCCATGCCCCCAGCCTATGCCCACGCGCGTTGGCCAACAAGCGTTGACATCCACGCGGGAGCCGACCTACCGTCGTCAACAGATGTGGACAACGCCTGTTGACGCCGCCTCGTCGGCACCGGCCGACGAGCCGGCGCGCACCGGGCCGTCGCCCACGCCGCGCACACGGTCCGCCGCGAGCCCCGTCCCGGAGGCGACATGAACACCGCAATGCCCGACACCGACGTCCTCGTGGTCGGCGCCGGCCCGACCGGCCTGCTGCTGGCGGGAGACCTAGCCGCCGCGGGCCGGTCGGTGACCGTGCTGGAACGCCGCCCGCCCGGCGTCAGCAACCTCACCCGCGCCTTCGGCGTGCACGCCCGCACGCTGGAGCTGATGGACACCCGCGGGCTGGCGGACGCCCTGGTCGCCACCGGCACCCGACTCGACGAACTGCGCCTGTTCGACCGCCTCTCCCTGGACCTGAGCACCCTGCCCAGCCGCTTCCCGTACCTGCTGGTCACCCCGCAGTACGAGGTCGAGCGACTGCTGGAACGCCGCGCGGTCGAGGCGGGCGTCCGCTTCCGGCACCACACCGAACTGACCGGCCTCACCCAGGACGCCACCGGGGTCACCGCCCGGGTACAGGACGGAGCCGGCACCGCGTCCACGCTGCGGGCCACCTACGCGGTGGGCACCGACGGCCACCGCAGCACCGTCCGCGAGGCGCTCGGCCTGCCCTTCCCCGGCAAGTCCGTACTGCGGTCGATCCTGCTCGCCGACGTGCGCCTCACCGACCCGCCGCCCGACGTGCTCAGTGCCAACGGTGTGGGCGACGCCTTCGCCTTCCTCGCCCCCTTCGGGGACGGCTGGTACCGGGTGTTCGCCTGGCGCCGGGAGCCCGAGAGCACCGCCGGGGGAACCCCTCCGGACCGGGCGCGGGCGGAGCACGCCGACGACGAACCCGTCACGCTCGACGAGGTGCGGGCCATCACCCGGCACGCACTGGGCAGCGACTATGGCATGAGCGAGGCCCGGTGGCTGTCCCGGTTCCACAGCGACGAACGCCAGGTGCCCGACTACCGGGTCGGCCGCGTCCTGCTGGCCGGCGACGCCGCCCACGTGCACTCCCCCGCCGGCGGCCAGGGCATGAACACCGGCCTCCAGGACGCCGCCAACCTCAGCTGGAAGCTGGCCGAGGTACTCGCCGGGCGGGCCGGCGACGCACTGCTGGACAGCTACCACGAGGAACGCCACCGGGTCGGGCGAACCGTGCTGCGCAGCAGCGGCATGCTCGTCCGGCTGGCCATGGCGGACACACCGGCGCAGCGCGCCCGCCGCGCACTGCTGGCCCTGGCCGTCAAGCACGTCGGCCCGGTGCGGCGTCGCGCGGTCGGCTCACTCTCCGGCGTCGGCATCCGCTACCCGGCGCCGCGAGACCGTCACCCGGCCGTCGGCAGCCGCGTCCCCGACCTGCCGCTGACCGGCGGCGGGCGTCTGTACGAGACGCTGCGCGCCGGCCGCTTCGTCCTGCTCACCCCGCCGCACGCGGACCCCAGTGAGCCGCCGCAGTCTGCCGGTCCCGCCGGTGCTGCCGGTCCCGCGGGTTCCGCCGGTCCTGCGCCCGGGACACCACTCGTCATCCAGGCCGAGTTCGTGGAGGGGTTCGGCGCGCTCGCCGAGATCGGGCCCGGC
>NZ_BAAHCA010000869.1:0-2064 GCF_054776295.1 Streptomyces sparsus | reverse complement strand
CGGGCGGCGGCCGCGCTGCCGGTCGGGGTGAGCACCATCGGCAGTCCTTCCCGGACGGCCAAGCCGCGTTCCTCCACCTGCCGCGCGCCGGCGGACACCACGCCCCAGTCCACGCCGACCCGCTCGGCGAGCAGCGCGGGCTCCACGGAGCCGTACCGGTGCATGCGCAGCAGCAGCCAGCTGGCGGCCGGGCGCAGGTCCAGGCCGGCGTTCTCGGTGAGCCGGGCGTACAGGCCCTTCTGGCCCTCGCGGCTGCTGAGGATGGTGAGCGCACGGACCAGTTCCTCGCGGGAGGACCGCTGTACCGGGTTCATGGCCAGCGTCTCGCTGGTGTCGGGCGCCTGCACGCTGGCGCGCAGCGGGGTCTCCTTGAGGAACCAGGCCAGGACGAAGGCGACCAGCGTCACCGGTGCCGCCCACAGGAAGACGTCGGTGATCGACTCGGAGTAGGCGGCGAGCGCGCCGGCCCGTTCCGCCGGGTCGAGTTCGGCGACGGCCCGCGGGTCCTCGGCGAGGGTGCCCGGGGTGACGCCCGGCGGCAGCTCCTGCCCCTCCAGCGCCTCGGCCAGCCGGGGCCCCAGCCGTCCGGCGAAGATGGAGCCGAAGACCGCGACGCCGACGGAGGCGCCGACGGAGCGGAAGAAGGTGGCTCCGGACGTGGCGACGCCCAGGTCCCGGTAGCCGACGGCGTTCTGCACGACGAGTACCAGCACCTGCATCACCAGGCCGAGGCCGAGGCCGAAGACGAGGAAGGAGACGCTCATCTCCCAGGTGTCGCTGCGCTCGTTGAGGTTGTGCAGCAGCAGCAGGCCGATGACGGTGACGCCGGTGCCGAGGATCGGGAAGACCTTCCAGCGGCCGGTGCGGCTGATGATCTGGCCGGACAGCGTGGACGTGGTCAGGATGCCCAGCACCATGGGCAGCATGTGCACACCGGACATGGTCGGTGAGACGCCGTGCACCACCTGGAGGAACGTGGGCAGGTACGTCATCGAGCCGAACATCGCGAAGCCGATCACGAAGCCGATGACCGAGCAGATGGTGAAGGTGCGGATGGTGAACAGGCGCAGCGGCAGCACCGGTTCGGCGGCCACCCGCTCGACCCGGACGAAGCCGACCAGCGCCACGACACCGAGCACCGCGAGGCCGATGATCTGCGGCGAGTCCCAGTCCCAGGTGGTGCCGCCCAGTGAGGTGGCCAGCACGACGCAGGTCGCGACGGACGCGATGAGCAGGGTGCCCAGGTAGTCGATGCGGTGCTTCTCCCGGTGCACGGGGATGTGCAGCACGGCCGCGATGACGGCCAGGGCGAGCGCGCCGAGCGGCAGGTTGACGTAGAACACCCAGCGCCAGCTGAGATGGTCTACGAAGAGGCCGCCGAGCAGCGGCCCGAGCACGCTCGTGGCTCCGAAGACGGCACCGAACAGGCCCTGGTACCGCCCGCGGTCGCGCGGCGGCACCAGGTCGCCGACGATCGCCATGGACAGCACCATGAGGCCGCCGCCGCCCAGCCCCTGGACGGCGCGGAAGGCGATGAGTTCGGCCATGTTCTGGGCCAGTCCGCACAGCGCCGAACCGACGAGGAACACCACGATCGCGCTCTGGTACAGCTTCTTGCGCCCGTACTGGTCGCCGAGTTTGCCCCACAGCGGGGTCGCCGCGGTGGAGGCGAGCAGATAGGCCGTCACCACCCAGGACAGGTGGTCCAGCCCGCCGAGTTCGCTGACGATGGTGGGCAGCGCGGTCGAGACGATCGTCTGGTCGAGGGCCGCCAGCAGCATGCCCATCAGCAGCGCACCCATCGCCAGGTACAGGGTGCGCTTGGGCTGTTCGGTCTGCGGCCCGGCCAAGGGCGCATGCGTCATTCCCCCATGGTGCTACCGCCGCGGGCGGCCGTCCTGTCGGGCGGGGCCATCGGCGTCACCGCGTCGGCTACGCTTTGGCACGCTTTCCAGGGAGGGGACCTCAGCGGTGAGCGGAGGAGCGAAGCACTGTCCGGGCTGCGGTGGCGCGGTCGACGGAACGCAGCCGGCACAGCGGTCGGGCGGGCCCGCGGGGCCGCCG
>NZ_BAAHCA010000868.1:0-2071 GCF_054776295.1 Streptomyces sparsus | reverse complement strand
AGCGCGCCGCCGGTGGGGCGCGCCGTGGCCAGTGCGACGCGCCACCCCGAGCCGCCCGAGTCGACGCCGAGCACCCACTCGTTCACGGCAACCGCCAGTCGACCGGCTCCGCCCCCTGCTGCGCCAGGAGGTCGTTGACCCGGCTGAACGGCCGCGAGCCGAAGAAGCCGCGGTCCGCGGACATGGGGGAGGGGTGCGCGGACTCCACCGTCGGCACACCGCCCAGCAGCGGTCGCAGGTCCCGTGCGTCGCGCCCCCACAGCACGGCCACCAGTGGGGTGCCACGGGCGGCCAGGGCCCGGATCGCCTGCTCGGTGACCTCCTCCCAGCCCTTGCCGCGGTGCGCCGCCGGTTTGCGCGGCGCGGTGGTGAGCGCGCGGTTGAGCAGAAGTACGCCCTGCCGCGTCCACGGGGTGAGGTCGCCGCCCGAGGGCCGCGGCAGGCCGAGGTCGGTGTGCAGTTCGCGGAAGATGTTCTCCAGACTGCCGGGCAGCCTGCGCACCTCCGGAGCGACGGAGAAGGACAGGCCGACCGCGTGCCCCGGTGTCGGGTACGGATCCTGACCGACGATCAGTACCCGCACCTCGTCGAAGGGCTGCTGGAAAGCGCGCAGCACGTGCGGGCCGGCCGGTAGGTAGGTTCGCCCCGCGGCGATCTCCGCGCGGAGGAAGTCCCCCATCGCGGCGACCCGTTCAGCCACCGGTTCGAGGGCCTTCGCCCAGCCGGACTCGACGATCTCGTGCAAAGGTCGTGGTGCCACGGGGCGTCACTCTACTGGCTCACAGCGCCACAGCCCGCACACACAGCACATCCGGCAGGTGCGCGGCCACGAGGCTCCAGGAGTCGCCGTCGTCCGCGCTGGCGTACAGCTCGCCGTTGCGGTTGCCGAAGTAGACGCCGGCCGGGTCGTTTCCGTCGGTGCACATGGCGTCCCGAAGCACCGGTCCGTGGTGCGGGCCCTCGGGCAGGCCGTCGTGCAGCGGTTCCCAGCTCTCGCCCGCGTTCTCGGTGCGGTACACCCGGCAGCGGCGCTCGGCCGGTACCCGGTCGGCGTCCGCGTTCAGCGGGAACAGGTACGCGGTGTCACCGCGGTGCGGGTGGGCGACGACCGGGAAGCCGAAGGTGGACGGCAGCCCGTTCTCGACGGCCTGCCACCGGCCGCCGCCGTCGTCGCTGCGGAACACCCCCCAGTGGTTCTGGAGGTACAGGCGGTCCGGGTTCACCGCGTCGCGGGCGATCTTGTGCACGCACTGGCCGAACTCGGGGGCCGGACCGGGCATGAACACCGCGGACACGCCCTGGTTGGACGGCGCCCAGCTCTCACCCGCGTCCTGCGTGCGGTAGACGCCACCGGTGGACACCGCGATCGTCACCGCCCGGGGGTCGCGGGGATCGACCAGGACGGTGTGCAGGCCGAGGCCGCCGCCGCCCGGCTCCCACTGGGACCGCTGCGGGTGCTCCCAGAGCGGGCGGACCAGCTCGAACGACCGGCCGCCGTCATCCGAGCGGTACAACGCACCCGGCTCGGTGCCGGCGTAGACGACCTCCGGCTCGGTGGCGGGCCCCGGCGCCAGCTGCCACAGGCGCTCCAGGGAGGTGCCGGTGTCCTCGGGGAACTTCACCGCCGGACGGGGCGGTTCCTGCCAGCTGGCTCCCAGATCGTCGGACCGGAAGACGGACGGCCCCCAGTGCGCGCTGTCGCCGCCGACCAGCAGCCGGGGTGTACCCGACCGCGTGTCCACGGCGAGGGCGTAGACCGCCTGGTCGGCGAAGTGCGGGGCCGCGGCCTCCCACGAACCGTCGGGTCCGCGGGTGAACAGGAACAGGCCTTTGCGGGTTCCGACCGCGAGGAGGACAGCAGCCATGTGAGGACACCTTCCGGGATGTCGTTCTCTCCGCCCGGCACGTCGTCGTCCCAGGCTGCCGTCAGTCTGCACCCGGCCTCTGACATTCGCGTCCCGGCGGCTGTCCCCGCAGGTCGCGCGGGTCGGGCAGGCCGTGGCGGGCCTGCCGGGACGCCCCGCGGGGACAGCCCGTCGCGGGCGTCAGGCGGCGCGTCCGTACTGCCTGG
>NZ_BAAHCA010000867.1:0-2079 GCF_054776295.1 Streptomyces sparsus | reverse complement strand
CGCCCGCTGCTGCACGCCCGTCCCGCCCGACGCGGTCGTGGGCTTCGCGGTCCGCGGCGCCACCGTCACCGTGCACCGGGAGAGCTGCGCCGCGGTCGCGCGGATGACGGCCTCCGGACGCGAGCGTGTACCGGTCCGCTGGCAGGAGGGCGAGACGGGCTGCCGGGTCACGCTGCTCGCTGAAGCGTTCGGTCGGCCCCGCCTGCTCGCCGACCTGACGGAGACCATCGCCGTGCAGGGCGCGGCCGTCATCTCCGCGGACGTCGAACCGCCCCGCCAGCAACGGGTCCGGCACACCTACACCCTCCAACTCCCCGACGCGACCGGGCTGCCCGCGCTGATGCGCGCCATGCGCAAGGTGCCCGGTGTCTACGACGTCATCCGCGCCACCCGCCCGGTGGTCTGAGCCGTCACCCGGCCCGACTCGGCCCGGCGGGTGGGCCGACGCCGTTCCGGGCGCCCGGGTGCCCGACCGGCGGCGGCCGTACGGTGCCGAAGGGCGACCATCGCTGAGCTGTTCGAGTGTGCCGCTGACGTGCCGTCCGCCGCCGCGCGGTGCCGACTGGTAGCGGTGGACCATGGTCACCCTCCGCAACGGTGCCGCGCTGCGCCGAACCGCCACCGCCACGGCGGTCGCCGTCACCTCGCTCGCCCTGGTCGCGGCCGGGACTCCCGCCCCCGAACCACTGGGCATCGGCGACCGGCTCTTCCCCCATCTGGGCAACCCCGGTTACGACGTCCGCTCCTACGACATCTCCCTGCGCTACACCGGTGACAACACCGACGACCTCGAAGCGCGCACCCGCATCGAGGCCCGGGCGACCGGCGGCACCATGGACACCCTGAACCTGGACTTCTCCGGCGGCCGGGTCCGTTCGGTGCAGGTCGACGGCAGCCCCGCCACTTCCGCGGCAGCCGGTGAGGACATCGTCGTCACCCCGTCCACGCCCGTCGAGGCCGGCAGCACCTTCACCGTGGACATCCGGCACACCAGCCCGACCGCCGGTGCCAAGCCCACCGGCTGGATCCGCACCGCGGACGGCCTGGTGCTCGCCAACCAGGCGGACGCCGCGCACCGCGTGTTCCCCGGCAACGACCATCCCTCCGACAAGGCGCTGTTCACCTTCCGCGTCACCGTTCCCCGGGGCTACACGGCCGTCACCAGCGGCCGGCCGCTCACCCGCACCTCACGCGGCGCCGACCGGACGTGGTCCTACCGGACCGCCCAGCCGATGGCGACCGAACTGGCGCAGGTGTCCATCGGCCGTTCCGACGTCGTACGCCGCGACGGCCCCCGCGGCCTGCCGATGCGTGACGTCGTGCCGAGCAGGCACCGCGACTCCCTGGAACCGTGGCTGGCCCGCACGCCGCGGCAGATGGAGTGGATGGAGAAGCAGGTCGGCGACTACCCCTTCGAGACGTACGGTGTGCTCGCGGCGGAGGCCGACTTCAACTTCGCGCTGGAGACGCAGACCCTCTCGCTCTTCTCCCGCGGCTTCTTCACCGACCCCGGGTATCCCGACTGGTACCGGGAGTCGATCATGATGCACGAGCTGGCCCACCACTGGTTCGGCAACAGCGTCAGCCCGCGCCGCTGGAGCGACCTGTGGCTGAACGAGGGGCACGCCACCTGGTACGAGTGGCGCTTCGCCGAGGAGCGGGGCGGCTTCGCGCTCCGGCAGCGGGTGAAGGCGGCCTACCAGGCCTCCGACACCTGGCGGCGCGCCTACGGGCCGCCGGCCGCGCTGAAGGTGCCGCACTCCGACGACCGGATCAGCATCTTCCAGCCCATCGTCTACGACGGTTCGGCGGTCGTGCTCTACGCGTTGCGGCAGAAGATCGGCGCCGCCGACTTCGACCGGCTGCAACGCGAGTGGGTCGAGCGGCACCGGGACGGCGTGGCGGGCACCGGCGACTTCGTCGCACTGGCGAACGAGGTCTCGGGCCAGGACCTCACCGGGTTCCTGCGGAGCTGGCTGTACGGCCGCACCACCCCGCCGATGCCCGGCCACCCGGACTGGAAGAGCGGGGCCGACTCCGCGGGGGCGGCGGATCCGCACGGCCCGGCGGGCGGCACCG
>NZ_BAAHCA010000866.1:0-2080 GCF_054776295.1 Streptomyces sparsus | reverse complement strand
GACCGCCCGGTGCGGGGTCTGGGCGCCGACCGGCGTACCGGCACGGGCGCTGTCCGGGTCGCCCGTCACGTGCGGACGGCGGCCCGATGGTCCCTGCCGCCGACGGGCGCGGCGTCAGTCGAGCAGCCGGTCGCGGAGCCGGTCGCGGGTGGTGTCGGTCAGGCCGAGACCGCTGCGCAGGTAGGTGTCGACGTCGCCCCAGGCCTCGGTGATCGTCTCGTAGGCCGCGGCCAGGTACGCGGCGCGCGCGTCGAACAGCGGGGACAGCAGCTCCCGCACCTCGGGGTCGATCCGGTTGCGCTCGGCGGGGTTGCCCCGGTGCACGCGGTAGCGCCGGTGCGGGTCGTTGGACAGCAGGTAGTCCGCCTCGATGGCGTCGCGCTCCACGCCCAGGGCGAGCAGCGTGACCGCGACGGTCAGCCCCGCCCGGTCCTTGCCCGCGGCGCAGTGCATCAGGGCCGGCACGCTGTCCTCGGCGAGTTCGTGCAGTACCCGGCTGTGCTCGCTGGTGCGGCCCTTGATGATCTCCCGGTAGGCCGTCGTCATGCGGCCCGCGGCCTGCCCGTCGGCCAGCGCGACGCGCAGCTGCGCCACGTCGCCGTCCCGGACCATCTGCCAGAACTCCGCGCCCTCCGCCGGATCGGTCAGGGGTATGTTCACGTTGCGCACGCCCGGCAGCGTCACGTCCGGGCCCTCCAGGGCCTGGTCGGCGGCGTTGCGGAAGTCGTAGACGGTGTGCAGGCCCAGGCCGCTGAGGAACTCCGTGTCCTGCGGGGTCGCGTGGGCCAGGTGGCCGCTGCGGAAGAGCACTCCGGGCCGGACCCGCCGACCGTCCGTCGTCGGCAGGCCGCCGACGTCACGGAAGTTGCGCACGCCGGAAAGGGCTGGCTCTACGGTCTCGGACGTCACAGGGCACTCCTCCACACAGCGGGCAGCCGACGGTGTCGACAATACGACAATGATGCCTGGGTCAATCATCTCGGCGGGGAGCGCGGTGATGCGCTGCCCGGCGCCCCCGTGCGCCCCATACCTACCCTGGTGAGGTGAGCGAGGGACTCTTTCCGCCGGAAGCGGTCGTGGTGGCGCCCGGGGCGGTGCACCTGCCCGGCCTGCTCGACCGGCACGCGCAGCGCGAGCTGCTGGCGGCCTGCCGGGAGTGGGCGCGTCCGCCCGCCGGGCTGCGGACCGTGCGCATGCCGCGCGGCGGGGAGATGTCGGTGCGGCAGCTGAGTCTGGGCCGGCACTGGTACCCGTACGGCTATGCCGACACCGCCGTGGACGGGGACGGCGCGCCGGTGAAGCCCTTTCCCGAGTGGCTGGGGGAGTGGGCGAGGGCCGCCGTCCGGCAGGCGTGCGACGCCGATCCGCGCGCCGGCTCGTCGTCCGACTCGGGCGCCGCGCGCGGTGCCTCGCACGCCTCGGGGGTTTCGTACGACGTGGCGCTGGTGAATTTCTACGGTGAGCGGGCGCGGATGGGTATGCACCGGGACAGCGACGAACGGTCCGACGCCCCGGTGGTGTCCTACAGCCTCGGAGATACGTGTGTATTCCGTTTCGGCCATTCCCGTGGTCGCGGTCGCCCGTGGAAGGACATCAAACTGGCCAGTGGTGACGCATTTGTCTTCGGTGGACCTGCCCGGTACGCGTATCACGGCGTGCCCCGCACGGTGGCGGGCTCCGCGCCACCTTGGCTTGATCTTCACGGCCGACTCAACGTGACCGTTCGAGAGAGGTAACTTCCGCTTGACGAACGGAAGTTGTGTCCGACGACGCACGTTCAAACATGCGTACGAAGGATTCACTCGTATGGGGCTGGCGAGGGGTGGCGAATATGTCAACTGCGCCCGCGTTCCCTTCCTCCGGCTATTAGCGTGACGATCGCGCTGAGAGTCGGCGCGCGCTGCTCAAGCCGCGAAGAAGACCTCACAACTCTTTCGAGGACTGCGATGCCTGAATCCCCGAGCTATGCGGTGCCCAAAGGCAGGGGGCCCTCCGCCCCCCGGCCGGCCGCCGCCACCGGCCTCGGTGGCCCTCCCGTGCCCGACACCGCCGAACAGCACGAGGCGGCCGGCCGGAGGCG
>NZ_BAAHCA010000865.1:0-2081 GCF_054776295.1 Streptomyces sparsus | reverse complement strand
CCCCGCCGAGCCGTCCGGCGCGGGCGTCGGGTCGGTGGCCGGTGGTCCGGGGCCGGCGCACCGGGGGCCGGGCGCACGGGGCTCGGGGGCACGAAGAGGCGTCGTGCAGTTACTTGTTAAGTATTGATCTCCACCATGGCACCGACACGAACCAGGGCAAACCCGGGCGGCTTTCGGTCGACTCGTTGACACCCTTATGACACTCCTACTTAACATGCATGCATGACCGAGCGGCCCGGTATCGGGCCGCTCTCGCACCAAGCAGGAACAGGTCAACGGGAGATGCTCACAGCCCCGGCCGACAACGGCCTCCTCACCGGCACCGCCCGCCACTGGTGGCGCGACGCGGTGATCTACCAGGTCTACGTCCGCAGCTTTCTGGACAGCACCGGCGACGGCATCGGCGATCTGGCCGGCGTCCGGGCCGGGCTGCCGTACCTGAAGAAGCTCGGCGTGGACGGTGTCTGGCTGAGCCCCTTCTATCCCTCCCCGCAGGCCGACCACGGCTACGACGTCGCCGACTACTGCGACGTGGACCCGGTCTACGGAGACCTCGCCGAGTTCGACCGGCTGGTCCAGGACGCCCGGCGGCTCGGCGTCAAGGTCCTGCTCGACATCGTTCCCAACCACTGCTCCAGCGCGCACCCCTGGTTCCGGGAGGCGCTCACCGCGGCACCCGGCAGCCCGGCCCGCGACCGCTTCCACTTCCGCGACGGCCGGGGCCCGGACGGCGACGAGCCGCCCAACAACTGGCGGGCCATGTTCGGCGGGCCGGCCTGGAGCCGCATCACCGAGCCCGACGGCACCCCCGGGCAGTGGTACCTGCACCTGTTCACGCCCGAGCAGCCCGACTGGAACTGGCGCAACCCCGAGATCGCCGACACCTTCGACCAGGTACTGCGCTTCTGGCTGGACCGCGGCGTGGACGGCTTCCGCATCGACGTGGCCGCCGGCCTCTACAAGCACCCTGAACTGCCCGACTCCCTCGACCCGGGCGCCGACGAGCGGGCCCGCGACTCGGTCAACCAGCTCGCGTGGAACCAGCCCGAGGTCCACGAGGTGTGGCGGCGGTGGCGGTCCGTCTGCGAGGAGTACACCGCCCGGGACGGCCACGACCGGCTGCTGGTCGGCGAGGTGTCGGTGCCGACCGCCCGCGAGCACGCCGCCTACGTCCGCCCCGACGAACTGCACCAGGCCTTCTTCTTCGACCTGCTCAGCGCCCCCTGGGACGCGGAGGCGTTCCGCGCCACCATCACCGAGGCGATGCGCGACATCGCCGGCACCGGCTCCACCGTCACCTGGGTGCTGAACAACCACGACCAGGTCCGCACCGTCACCCGCTACGCCGGTGAGCCCGGCGTCGAGGGCAGCGGCCTCGGCTCGGCCCGGGCCCGTGCCGCCGCCCTGCTGATGCTGGCGCTGCCCGGCGCCGCCTACGTCTACCAGGGTGAGGAACTCGGCCTGCCCGAGGTCGTGGACCTGCCGGACGAGGTCCTGACCGACCCGATCTTCCACCGCACCGGCAGCCGGGCCCGCATCCGGGACGGCTGCCGGGTACCGCTCCCCTGGTCCGGCCACGCCTCCCCGTTCGGCTTCAGCCAGGGAGTCGAGGGCGCCCGGCCGTGGCTGCCGCAACCCGAGTGGTTCGCCGAGCACGCCACGGACCGGGCGCTCGCCGACACCCGCTCATTCTGGCACCTCTACCGCGACGGCCTGCAACTGCGCCGCGGCCTGCCGCAGCTCGGCGAAGGCACCCTGCGCTGGCTGGAGACGCCGCCGCAGGTGCTCGCCTTCGTCCGCGGCGACGGGCTGGTGTGCGCCGTCAACTTCGGCACCGATCCGGTGCCGGCTCCCGTCCAGGGCGCCCCGCTGCTGGCCAGCGGGCCGTGTCCGCACGGCATCCTGCCCGGCGCCACCGCCGCCTGGTGGACCGGCGGCGACTCCCCCGTCCCCTGACCCCGTCCCCCGCGGCTCCCGCACCCTTCACCCACTACCGGCACCACCCGGCACCACCCGGCACCACCGGAACAGCACCACCGAGCACCCCTCGCACCAGCGCGCGGCACCGCGACACCGCCGCG
>NZ_BAAHCA010000864.1:0-2084 GCF_054776295.1 Streptomyces sparsus | reverse complement strand
CGCGCAGCCGGCCGCCCCCGGGCGGCGGGCGGCGGACGGCCGTCGCGGGGGAAGAGCCGCGGGCCGGCCGAGACCGGACCCGACGGCCTTCTTGTGGTGGACAAACCGGCCGGCTTCACGTCCCACGACGTGGTCGCCAAGATGCGCGGCATCGCCCGCACCCGCCGGGTGGGCCATGCCGGAACGCTGGACCCGATGGCGACCGGTGTGCTGGTGCTCGGCCTCGGCCGCGGCACCAAACTGCTCGGGCACCTCGCCCTCACCGAGAAGGAGTACGTCGCGACGATCCGGCTCGGGCAGACCACGGTGACCGACGACGCCGAGGGGGAACTCACCTCGTCCGTACCGGCCACCGGCGTCACCCGCGAAGCCGTCGACGCGGCCGTCGCCGCCCAGACGGGCGCCATCCAGCAGGTGCCGTCCAAGGTCAGCGCCATCAAGGTCGACGGCAAGCGCAGCTACGCCCGGGTCCGTGAGGGTGAGGAGTTCGAACTGGCCGCCCGTCCCGTCACGGTCTCCGCCTTCCACGTCCACGACGTCCGCGAGCAGACCGCCGAGGACGGCACCCCGGTGCTCGACCTGCTGGTCTCCCTCGTCTGCTCGTCCGGCACCTACGTGCGGGCCATCGCCCGCGACATCGGCGCCGCGCTCGGAGTGGGCGGCCACCTGACCGCGCTGCGCCGCACCCGCGTCGGCCCCTACGGCGTCGGCTCGGCGCGCACGCTGGAGCAGCTCCAGGAGGAGCTGGCCCCGATGCCGCTCAACGAGGCCGCGGCGAAGGCGTTCCCGCGCTGGGACGTGGACGAGCGGCAGGCCCGGCTGCTGGCCAACGGCGTCCGCCTCGACATGCCCGAACTGCCGTCCGGCCCGATCGCCGCGTTCGGCCCGCAGGACCGGCTGCTCGCCCTGGTCGAGCCGCACCACGGCCGGGCCAAGAGCCTCGCCGTTTTCGTCTGAGGCCGTCCGCAGGCCCCGGGCCTGCCGACGGTGCCGGTCCGTTCCCGGCTGACGGGCCCGGGGCCCGTGGGGCGGCCCAGGTCCGTGGGGCCGTTCTGGGGCTGTTCGACGGCCCCCTCAGATCTGCCCGTCCCGCCCGCGCACCCGCCCGGCCGGGGCACGTCACACGGTTCCGTCCGTCGCGTGCCCCGGCCTGCACGTTCACCCCATTGGGCAGGCGCTCGGAGTGAACTCCGGGCGCGCCCGGGGCGCGTTGCCCTCGGGCGCTGGCCCCGGCGGGCCCCCGCCGCCTACCGTCGATCCGGACGAGACGGGGTGGTGAGTACCAGCGATGTCGGTGACGCCGGCACCCACGCCGTTCGCGATGCCCGCGGACGCCGTGCCGGTGCGGATCTGCGACCGGGCCGGGCGACCCCGCGGCGCCGGGTTCGTCGCCGACGGCACGGGCACCCTGATCACCACCCACGAGGCCGTCGACGGCCTGCACGAGATGCTGCTGCACACGGCCGACGGCCGCACGCACCTCGCGGACGCGGCGGACCTCACCACGTTCCCCGAGTGCGACCTCGCGCTCGTCCGGGCCACCACGCTCACCGGACCGCCACCCGTCATCGGCACCGAACGGCCCCCCGGCACCCGGGTGCGGTTCTGGGCCGGCGAGTGGGTCGAGACCACGCTCGGCGACACCACCGAAGCCGCCTACACCTCCACCGACGGCCACCACGTGCTCGGATCGGTGCTGCGCCTCGAACTTCCCGAAGCGACGGCGGCGGCCCTGCGGCGGAGCCGCACGGTCACCGGCTCACCCGTGCTCGACGTGGACACCGGTGCCGTACTCGCCGTGCTCTCGACCGCGCTGCTCTGCCCGGGCCACCGAGGGCTCGCCGTCCCCATCCGGGACCCGCTGCACCCGGCGCCCCTGCGCGACGTGCTCGGCCGCAACGGCGACGCCGCACCCGGCTTCGGCACCGACCTCAACCTCGCGGGAGTGCTCGCCCTGGCCGCCAGGACGGTCCCGCCCCCGCGCACACCGGCGTCCGAACGGGTCGAGCGGCCCGCCATCAGCGCCGAGCTGGCCGCCTTCACCTCCGGCAGCGCCGGAGTGCTCGCCCTGATCGGCGACCCCG
>NZ_BAAHCA010000863.1:0-2084 GCF_054776295.1 Streptomyces sparsus | reverse complement strand
GGGCGCGCCGGGGACCGGCGCTCAGTTCCCGGGGGCGTCCGGGCCGCGCGGGGCGGGGTCCGGGGCGGTGACGGTGATCAGCCGGCACACGGTCTCGATGTCGGCCCGTACCTGGTCGATCGAGGCGCGCCCGGAGAGCCAGGTGATCAGCGCGGAGTGCCAGGTGTGCTCGATCACCCGGACCACGGACAGCTGTTCGGGGGTGGGCGCGGCCGTCGGGCCCATGGCGTCGACGATGATCGCCGTGGTGAGCCGGGAGACGTTGTCCACCTCGGCGCTCACCGAGCGGTCCGCGAAGGTCAGCGCGCGGACCATGGCCTCCGCCAGGTGCGGCTCGCGCTGCATGGCGTGGAAGGCCCGCATCAGGGTCGAGGCGACCCGGGCCGCGGGGTCCGTCCCGGTCGGCGGCCGCTTGTGCAGCGTGCGGTGCAGCTGCCTCAGCTGGTCCTCCATGGTGGCGACCAGGAGGTGCACCTTCGAGGGGAAGTAGCGGTAGAGCGTGCCCAGCGCCACCTGCGAGGACTCGGCCACCTCACGCATCTGCACCGCGTCGAACCCGCCGCGGCGGGCCAGCCGGGTGCAGGCGTGCAGGATGCGCCGGCGGCGCTCCTCCTGGCGCTCGCTCAGCGGCGGCGGGGCGTGCGACCCGAACCGTGTCGTCATGGGCGCTGCTGGGGGCTCTTCATGGCATGTCACCGGGCTCGCGTGGTCGGGGGCGTCGGGTGGTGGACGTGTGCGGGCGGGGGCGGCGGTGCCTCGGCATGGTGGCAGGCCGTGCACCCGTGGTGCGAATCACCAGGTCCGGCGGTCGCCACCCGGTGACCGGCCGGTAGATTCAGCAGTCGGACGACGGCAGGATAAGCCCGCCGGTGAAACTTGTTCCACCTTGGCGCGAGCGGATACGCTCCCGCGAAAGCCCAGCCTGAAGGGGGCCGCGAGTGACCGCAGAAGCCGTACGGGACACGGTGACCGGCCCCCCGCCCCCCTCGGACGACCCGGACCGCCCGCTGCGCGTCGCGCTGCTCACCTACAAGGGCAACCCGTACTGCGGCGGCCAGGGCGTGTACGTCCGCCACCTCTCCCGGGAACTCGCCAGGCTCGGCCACCGGGTCGAGGTGATCGGCGCCCAGCCCTACCCCGTCATCGACACCGACGCCGGCGTCTCCCTCACGGAGCTGCCCAGCCTGGACCTCTACCGCCAGCCGGACCCGTTCCGCACTCCCGGGCGCGGTGAGTACCGGGACTGGATCGACGCCCTTGAGGTCGGCACGATGTGGACCGGTGGTTTTCCCGAGCCGCTGACCTTCTCGCTCCGCGCCCGCCGCCATCTGGCCGCCCGCCGCGGCGACTTCGACGTGGTGCACGACAACCAGACCCTCGGTTACGGCCTGCTGGGCGACCTGGGTGCCCCGCTGGTCACGACCATCCACCACCCCATCACCGTGGACCGGCAGTTGGACCTCGCGGCGGCACACGGCCTGCGGCGGCAGCTGTCGGTGCGGCGCTGGTACGGCTTCACCCGGATGCAGCGGCGGGTGGCGCGCAGGCTGCCCTCGGTCCTCACCGTGTCGGGCAGTTCCCGGCAGGAGATCGTCGACCACCTGGGGGTGCGCGAGGACCGGGTGCACGTGGTGCACATCGGTGCCGACGCCCGGGTGTTCCGCCCCGACCCGGCGGTGCCGGAGATCCCGGGCCGGATCGTCACCACCTCCAGCGCCGACGTGCCGCTCAAGGGACTGGTGCACCTGGTGGAGGCGCTCGCGAAGACCCGTACCGAGCATCCCGACGCGCACCTGGTGGTGGTCGGCAGACGGGCCGACGACGGGCCGGTCGCGGCGGCCATCCGGCGGTTCGGGCTGTCCGGCGCGATCGAGTTCGTCAAGGGCATCAGCGACGAGGAACTGGCCGACCTGGTCCGCGGTGCGCAGATCGCCTGCGTGCCCTCGCTCTACGAGGGCTTCTCGCTGCCCGCAGCCGAGGCCATGGCCACCGGCACGCCGCTGGTGGCCACCACCGGCGGGGCGCTCCCCGAGGTCACCGGCCGGGACGGCGACACCTGCCTGGCGGTGCCGCCCGGCGACGCG
>NZ_BAAHCA010000862.1:0-2089 GCF_054776295.1 Streptomyces sparsus | reverse complement strand
GGGGCGTGCAGGGGCATGATGGGTCGCCTCTCACTCGGGAGACACGGGGGTGCGCGGCGGGGCGCGGACGACGCTGTCGGCGGGCCGGGACTGCGCGGGCGGTCGGCGGACGTCGTCCGCCGGTGCTGACCGGCGTCGCGTCACAGCCTCGGAACCGAGTCTATACGACATTTGTTCCATTAGTTTTTCCGGTAGCCGTCGCCGGAGTTTCCGGCAAGGGGCAATCAGGACGGTTTGCCCACGCGATTACCGGCTACAAGTCGGAAGCGGGACGTGGACCTCGGATTCGGCTCCCGGCACGGAGGCCGGATCTCGTCGGTCAATCTCACGAGGACGGAGCCGCCACCGCGCCCCGCTCGGTATGCCTTCGGAATGTGCCGGGCGAAAGTCAGCAGCCAGCATACCGTCCGGTGCCCGCCGGTGGGAGTTATCGATCACACCGCGGGGCATCATCCCGGCACATCCACAGGAGGAGGGACCCAGCGATGGGGCAGAAGGTCGCGGTCGACGGGTTCGACCTGGCGGACCGCCGGCACTACCGGGACAAGCTCCACCAGTGCCTGGAGGGCCTCGGGCGACTCCTGGAGCAGCGGCGCTTCGACCGTCCCCGCAACCTCATGGGGCTGGAGATCGAGCTGAATCTCGCCGACGCCGACGGAATGCCGCGCATGATGAACGCGGAAGTCCTCCGCCGTATCGGGAGCCGGGATTTCCAGACCGAGCTCGGGCAGTTCAATCTGGAAGTGAATATTCTTCCGCACGAGCTGGGCGGCAGAGTTCTCGACCAGCTGGCGGAAGAGCTGCGCACCGGGTTGGCGTACGCGGACCGAAAAGCGCGAGAAGTGGACGCCGGCATCCTGATGATCGGAATCCTGCCCACCCTCACCGGTGAGGACCTGGTGTCCGCCAACCTCTCCGACGCCGACCGCTACACGCTGCTCAACGACCAGATCATGGCCGCCCGCGGGGAGGAGGTCGTGCTCGACATCGAGGGTGTGGAACGGTTGCGGTACGCGTCCGGCTCGATCGCCCCGGAAGCGGCCTGCACCTCGGTCCAGCTCCACCTCCAGGTCACGCCGTCGCGGTTCGCCGGTGTGTGGAACGCCGCGCAGGCGATCGCCGCCGTGCAGGTGGCGGTCGGGGCCAACTCGCCGTTCCTGTTCGGCCGCGAGCTGTGGCGGGAGTCGAGGGTCCCGCTGTTCCTGCAGTCCACCGACCCGCGACCGCCGGAGATGAGCGCCCAGGGCGTGCGTCCCCGCACCTGGTTCGGAGAACGCTGGATCGACTCCGCCTACGACCTGTTCGAGGAGAACGTGCGGTACTTCCCCGCGCTGCTCCCGGTGCGCGACAAGGAGGAGCCGCTGCCGCTGGTGGCGCAGGGCGGCGTGCCCTCGCTCGCCGAACTCGTGCTGCACAACGGCACGATCTACCGGTGGAACCGGCCCGTCTACGGGGTCGCCGACGGGGTGCCGCACCTGCGGGTGGAGAACCGCGTGCTGCCCGCCGGCCCCACGGTGGCCGACGTGCTCGCCAACACGGCCCTCTACTACGGCCTGGTGCGGGCGCTCGCCGACGAGTCGAGGCCGGTGTGGAAGCGGCTGCCGTTCGCCGTCGCCGAGGAGAACTTCCGGTCCGCCTGCCGGCACGGCATCGACGCCCGGCTCCAGTGGCCGCGGTCCGGCCGCGGCGGCGGGCTCATGACCCTGCCGGTGGACCGCCTGGTGCGGGAGGAACTGCTGCCGCTGGCCGCCGCCGGGCTGGACAAGTGGGGCATCGAGCCGGCGGACCGGGACCTCTACCTGGGCATCATCGAGGAGCGCTGCCGCCGCCGCACCAACGGTGCCACCTGGCAGGCGGCCTCCTACCACCGCGCCCGGGAGGGCGGCCTGGACCGCGACAAGGCCCTGGCCGCGGTCGTGCGGCGCTACAGCGAGCTGGTGAGGACGGAGGAGCCGGTGCACACCTGGCCCGCCGGTCCCTGACACCGCTACGGGCCCGGCCCGGCCCGCTCCCCGGCCCGGACCCGACGCACCTGCTGGATCTTCGGCACGTCCGGCTGTCCGCCGCGCGACCGCTGCCGCTCCGCCCG
>NZ_BAAHCA010000861.1:0-2090 GCF_054776295.1 Streptomyces sparsus | reverse complement strand
GCAACCTTGCCAAGGTTGAGGTCGCGAGTTCGAACCTCGTCGTCCGCTCCATCGACACGGCCCCGGTCCTCACGGACCGGGGCCGTGTCCCGTTCCGGCCGGTGCGCCTCTACCCGTTGACGCCCCGCCCTCGTTCCCGTTCCCCTGCCGGCGGCGGTTGTGGCGGGCCGGTGCTGGGCAGGTCTGAGCCGGAAAGACCGGAACCGGAAGGGACCGGGGAGGGAAATCGCGCGTCGAGGCGGCGGCACATCCGGGCGGCTCTGCCCGGGCGCGCCTTCCGCCCGCCTTCCCGGTCCGGAGCCGGGCTCCTCGCACTAGGCTGTCCCCTCACCGATCGGCGTCGTCCTTGGAGCACCCTTTGGCCTGTGACCTGTGGCTGGTCCCCCTCGTCGACGTGCTGTGCCACAGCCCCGACAACCCGTTCGCCCAGGAGATCTCCACCTACGACAAGGCCCTGGAGGCGGCCGGACTGCCGCCGGTCCCGGTGTACGGGTACATGCCCGGGCTCTCGGGTGACGTCGCCCCCGTCGCGGGCTTCGACTACGACGCGCTGCACTTCCTGCGCCGGGCGTACCTGCTCCAGCTCAGCGGGCTGGAGGTCACCCCGGTGGACGCCCTGGGCAGCGACTACGAGCAGTTGCTGGAGATGTTCGAGCCGACGGCCCAGCAGTCCCACCTGGTGTGGCACTACGACCACGCGGGCGCCTACGTGCCGGTGGACTTCCCGGCGCCGCTGTCCGACGAGGAGCTGCTCGCCGGTGGCGGTCCGCTGGGCTCCAGCCACGGGCTGCTGCGTGAACTGGAGGCGGTGGCCCCGGTGCTGGGCATCGACCCGGCGAATCCGCCGCCCTCCCCGCCCGCGCCCGCCCGGCCGACCGAGCTGGAGGAGCCGGCCATGCCGGCCGGTGAGGGCGGCCCCTTCGCCCGGGAGCGGCACGTCTGGCTCGGCCTGCACGCCGCGGCGACCCGCAGCCTCGCCCAGGGGTCGATGATCGTCTTCTCCTGACCCCGCCCGGCCCGTCCCACCCGGCCCGTCCCGTCCGGAAGTCCCGCCTCCGCCACGAACGGCCGGGCGCCGCCCGGCCGTTCGTGGACGGTTCAGTCGGTTCAGTCGGTTCAGCGCGGGTTCTCCGGGGGGCGCTGGCGGGGCATGTTGGGCCGGGCGCCGGGCGGCATCGGGAAGCGGGCGACGGACCCGCCGCCGTCCCGGTCCGGACGCGGGACGCAGGCGTTCGTCGTCCCGGCCTGGTTGGGCAGCGGCACCGGTCCCGTCCGGAACTCCACCATCCAGTCGGCGGTCTCGCCGAGCACCAGGTCGGTGACGTCCTCGTTGAACCGCCGCAGCACGGTGAGGCAGCGCTCCGCCGCCTCACTCGCGGTGCCCTCGGTCGGGCCGAGCACCTCCCGCACGGACTCCGACGCCCACTCGTACTGGAGCAGCTCCAGGCGCCGCTGCACGCTCTGGGCGGTCGCGATGGCACGCATCCAGCCCGACGTCAGGCCGAACCAGCGGTCACCGGCCACGCACAGCACCGCGGCCAGCAGGGACAGGTAACCCCAGTAGGCGACGCCGGTCACCGCGCCGGTGAGTTCCAGCACCGGCATCACCGCGCCGCCGGCCACCCCGAGAGCGGCGCCGAGGCGCAGGGTCCGGGCCGCCCGGCGCTTGCCCTTGCGGACGGCCACGTACCAGTCGATGGCCTGGAGCGCGCCCTGCTCCACCCACTGGTACAGCTCGTCGAGACGTTCGGCGGGTTCTCCCCAGTCGCCGAGCGGAAAGGCACGGCCGAGCAGGTCTCCCTGCCCGTCCCACCTGGCGCCCTCGGGCCGCATTTCCGGCTGACTCACCCGCCACTCCCAACAAAACTGGCCGCGCTCGGACCGCATGAAGCCCCCATTCCTACCCCCAAAAGCGGCGCCACGATGACGCGTTGGCAGCGAAACCGCTCAGAAGTGGCTGCCGGGCAGGAACAAGGCCGCTACCCACTCACTCGAAAGAGTGGGCGGTCGCGCCGCCTCGGCCCGCCGGCGCCGCCCTGCCGCGTCCGCGTCACGTCCGCGTCACGTCCGCGCCGGCGCCCGCAGCCGCC
>NZ_BAAHCA010000860.1:0-2096 GCF_054776295.1 Streptomyces sparsus | reverse complement strand
CCCGCCCCCGGGCCGGGCCCGTCCGGGCCGGGTGAGGCGCTGCCCCGTCAGCCTCTGCCCTGCCGCTTCGCGGTGGCCTTCTGCGTCTTGCCCCGGGTCTTCGCGGCGACCGCGTGCAGGTCGCGCATGGTCTGCCGAGTGCGTTGTCCCGCGGCGGTGTCACGCTGCCGCTGCTGCTCGACGAACGTCCCCCGCTCGCGCTGGTGTCTTCCGGACATGGCCACTCCTCGACGCTGGGCACCGACGGTTTCCCCCACTCTCACCCGAATGGAGCAGTCCGGCATCTTGGACGCGCCCTCGAACATCGATACGCCCGCGCCGTACGATCCGGCCATGTCGAAGAACGGTCAGTGGTATCCCCCCGAGTGGCCGGACCGGATCCGCGCCCTGTCCAGGGGCGAACTAATTCCGGTGGCGCCCCGCCGGGCCGCCACCGTGCTGCTGCTGCGGGACGCCGATGAGCAGCACGGCGGCCCGTCGGTGCACATGCTGCGGCGCAGCGCCTCGATGGCGTTCGCCGGCGGCGCGTACGCCTATCCGGGCGGCGGGGTGGACCCGCGGGACGAGAGCCCGGTCCGCTGGGCCGGCCCGTCCCGGGACGAGTGGGCCCGCCGCCTGGGGCTCGAACCGGCCGAAGCGCAGGCCGTGGTGTGTGCGGCCGTCCGGGAGACGTTCGAGGAGGCCGGTGTGCTGCTCGCCGGGCGGGACGCGGAGTCGGTCGTGGCCGACACCACGGGCGACGACTGGGAGGCCGACCGCGCCGCCCTCGTCGATCGTGAGCTGTCCTTCGCGGACTTCCTGGCACGGCGCTCGCTGGTGCTGCGCAGCGACCTGCTGGGGGCCTGGGCGCGATGGATCACGCCCGAGTTCGAGAGCCGCCGCTACGACACCTGGTTCTTCGTCGCCGCCCTGCCGAGCGGGCAGCGCACCCGGGACGTGTCGGGTGAGGCCGACCGCACGGTGTGGATCCGGCCCGCCGAGGCCGCCGCCGGCTACGACCGGGGCGAGCTGCTGATGATGCCGCCCACGATTGCGACGCTGCGCGAGATCGAGCCGTTCCGCACCGCCGAGCAGGCGCTGGCTGCCGCGTCCGCCCGCGACCTGACACCCGTGCTCGCACGCGCGACGCTGAGAGGTGAGGAGATCGTGCTGAGCTGGCCCGGTCACGAGGAGTTCGAGAAGAGGATCTTCACCGTATGAGCGACGCCGCTGCCCTCCCCGGACTGCCGCGTGACGGCGTCATCGGGGGACGAGCCACCGAGCGCACCGAGTGCGTGCTGGCGCCCAACCCCTCGGCGATGACACTGGACGGCACCAACACCTGGATCGTCGCCGAGCCGGATTCGGACCTGGCCGTGGTCGTCGATCCGGGGCCCCTGCTCGAGGAGCATCTGCGGCAGGTCGTCGCGACGGTGGAGCAGGCCGGTCGGCGGGTCGCGATGACGCTGCTGACGCACGGCCACGCCGACCACGCGGAGGGCGCCGCCCGTTTCGCCGAGCTGACCGGGGCGCCGGTCCGTGCCCTGGACCCGAAGCTGCGCCTGGGCAGCGAGGGCCTGGTGGCCGGTGACGTGGTGACCACCGGGGGCATGGAGTTGTGGGTCGTGCCCAGTCCGGGGCACACCCGCGACTCGCTGTGCTTCCACCTGCCCGCCGACCGGGCGCTGTTGACCGGCGACACGGTGCTGGGTCGCGGTACCACCGTCGTCGCGCACCCGGACGGCCGGCTCGGCGAGTACCTGGACTCGCTGCGGCGGCTGCGCGCACTGGTCGTCGAGGACGGGGTGAGCACCGTTCTGCCCGGGCACGGGCCGGTGCTGGACGATGCCCGGGGTGCGATCGAGTACTACCTCGTGCACCGCGCGAAGCGGTTGGCGCAGGTCGAGACGGCCGTCGAGATCGGCTACCGGACGTCGGCCGAGGTCGTCGCCCACGTCTACTCGGACGTGGACCGCAGCCTGTGGCCGGCGGCGGAGCTGTCCGTGCAGGCGCAGCTGGAGTACCTGCGCGAGCACGGACTCGTCTGACGCCCGGGCGTGTCGCGGCCGCGCGCCCGCCGACGCGGGGGTCGGCCCGTGCGGGTCCGCGGCGACGGG
>NZ_BAAHCA010000859.1:0-2101 GCF_054776295.1 Streptomyces sparsus | reverse complement strand
CGTCGGCCACGCACCGGCCCACCGGCGGCGGGCACGCACGGGTCGCCGCCGGTGGGCCCCGCGCCGCTGCCCTCCCCCGCGGCGCCTTGCTGCCAACTTACCGGCGGCACAGGGTTGTTCACGCCGCCGTTCCCCCAAGCGCAGGTGCTTGCTCGCCGGCTCGGGTGGTCTGCTCCCCTCCCCCCAGCGTGGAACCCGGCGGACTCCGCCATACGCGACGGGCGGGAGTTCCGCGTCACACCCGGACGACCGTCCGGACGCCGGACAGTCGTCGTCGGTATCGGGCCGGTCGCTCTTCGCCGGCGTCCCTTCAGTGCTGCACCCGTACGGCCCCCCGGTGATGCCGCGTCCCGAGCACCCGGCACGCAGGCCCTCCGGAGCGGCGCTCGCCCGCGTCGACTCACCGGCGATCCGTGCGGAGCCCCTGGTCGTCCGACCGTGCGCGGCACTTCCCAGGTGTGAGCACGGCGAAAGCGGATATTCGAGTCGTGGGTCTCCCGGACGGTGTGCCGGGAGCCGCGTCGGTCGGAGGCCGCACGGCTCCCGCAGCGTCCGCTCCGCCCGCCGAGCACGGGGGCCGACGGGCGGGGCGACGCGGCATCACCCGCCGTCACGGACCGGGAGAGGCCCGGGTGACGCGTCGGCGCCGTGCCGTCGTGGACCCGTCGCACACCGTCCTGGTGAGGGCGGCCACTCACACGCTGGTCAGGTCGAAGGGCAGGGTCGATGTCGTTGCTGTCAGGTCTTGGGGGTCCGGTGTCGTCCCTGGTGGGACTGGTGCCGAGCGGAGTGACGGCAGGGGCGCGGGAGGCTGCGGGACTGGCGGGTCGACTTGTCGGTCTGCCGCAACGGGCCGTGTGGTCGCGTCCGGGACGCTGCTACATCTCCGTCCACGGTCTGCACGGCCCGGACGCCCTGCGCGTCGCGCGACGGGTGGAGCGCGCCCTGGAGAGCCACGACCAGGTGGCGTGGGCCCGGGTCAACGCGCCGTCCGGGCGGGTCATCGTGGGGTTGGAGTCGCCGCCGCCGCCCGAGCGGGACCTTGTCGCGATCGTGGAGCGCGCCGAGGACAACGACCCCGCTCACAACTGCGACGAGCAGGGCGAGTGGTGCCGGGAACCGCACCACCCCTGCGAAGGGCCGCGCACCCGCCAGTCCGTGTCCGGGCTGGCCGCCGACGTGGTCGGGCTGGGGCTCTCCACCATCAACCGGGTCGCTCCCTGGACGCCGCTGCCCAGCGAGGTCGCCGCGCTCGCCGGCGCCGTCAACCTGCACCCCCGGCTGCGGGAGCTCGTCACCCGCGGCCTCAACGGACCCGAGCAGGCCGAGTCGATGCTGGCGGTCGTGACCGCGCTCGCGCAGGGCGCCGCGTCCCGCGGCGGCGGCCTCGTCCTCGACGTGGTCCAGCGACTCGCCCAGTGGCGCGAGGCCGAGGCCCACCGCAAGACGTGGGAGTCGGTGGAACCGGACCTGGTGTCCGGCCCCGACGACGCCGCGGCCGACCCCGTCGAGGACGAACGCCCGGTGCCCGCGCCCGCCGACGTCTCGGACAGCTACGCCGAGCGCGCCATGAACGCCGGCCTGCTCGCCGGGGCCGTGGTGACGCCGTTCTCCGGGCCGCGCCGTGGCCTGGCCGTGGCGCTGTCGAGTGTGCCGAAGGCGCCGCACGCCGGCCGCGAGGGGTTCGCGACGACACTCGGCAAGGTCCTGGCGCTGCGCGGTGCGACGGTGATGGACCGCGGCGTGCTGCGCCGGCTGGGTCAGATCGACACCGTACTGCTGGACGAGGAGTCGCTCAGTGCCAGCCGCTACGAGCTGTCCGACCTGACGCTGCTGAGCGGGGCGGACGAACGGGAGACCGCCGAGCGCCTCTTCGCACTGTTCGACCGGGACCGCCAGGAGGAGACCAGCCGGGACGAGGACGGCTGGGTGCTCGGCCCCCTGGAGGACCTCGAACTCACCGGCCGCACCGGTCGGCAGGCGGCGAAGCAGCTGCGCGCACAGGGCAGCGAGCAGATCCTCGGGCTGGCGAACGGCCGACGGTTGCAGGCCGTGGCCGGCCTGGCCCGGTCGACCGCCCCCGGCGCGGACGCGGTCGCCG
>NZ_BAAHCA010000858.1:0-2107 GCF_054776295.1 Streptomyces sparsus | reverse complement strand
GCCGGGTCAGGCGGTTCAGGCGCCGGCGGGTCGGGCCGGTCGGGTCCGGTGGATCGGGCCCCGCGGGCCCCGACCGGTCAGTTCAGGTGCAGGCGCACGCCGCCGTCGAGGATCTCCACCCGCAGGTTCTCCAGGGTCGGCACATGGGCGTCGGGCAGGAAGGCCGCGGCCCGGGGGCCGACACCGAGCACCCGCATGCCGGCGGCGCGGCCGGCGGCGATGCCCGCTTCGGAGTCCTCGAAGACGACGCAGTCCGCCGGGTCGACGCCCAGCTCGGCGGCGCCCTTGAGAAAGCCCTCAGGGTCGGGCTTGCTGGCGCTGACCGACTCCGCGGTGACGCGGACGTCCGGCGTGCGAAGCCCGGCGGCGGCCATCCGGGCCGTGCTCAGCGGAACGTCGGCGGAGGTCACCAGCGCGTGCGGCACCCGCTCCACGGCGGCCAGGAAGGCCTCGGCGCCGGGTATCGCGACGATGCCCTCGGTGTCGGCGGTCTCCAGTGCCAGCAGCCGCCGGTTGTCGGCGTGGTTGAGCTCCATCGGGCGGTCCGGCAGCAGGGCGGCCATGGTGGCGTAGCCCTGCCGTCCGTGCACGACGGCCAGCACCTCGGCCGGGTCGAGACCCTGTTCCGCGGCCCAGCCGCGCCACACCCGCTCCACCGCGGCGTCCGAGTTGACCAGGGTGCCGTCCATGTCGAGCAGCAGCGCGCGGGCAGTGAGCGTGAGGGGTGCGGTGGCGGCCATGCGAGCGGCTCCAGGGTGGGAGGAGAAGAGCGGTTCCGCCCGCCGGTCAGGGAAACCCGCCGTCAGGTGCGGGAACGGGCGGAACCACTTTGTTCCATCACCATACAAAACGCGGGGGCACTCGCGCCACCCCTCCCCGGCCGGGGAGCAGGAACGGTCCTGTTCGAGAAGGGCGCAAGGGCGCGCAGGGGTGACGGCTGATCCATCGGACACCGGCTGACCGGCCAGCGGCGATCACTGTTCTGTGTCATCGAACTTGGATCGTTGGCCATCGAAGTTGGGCGACCGCTGATCGGGTCTGAGTACCCCAGGTGGACGTCATGCGTCAGCTCTCCCCGTCCATGACCGGCCAGCCCTCCGGTTCCGAGGCGAACACGTGGATCCGCCGGAACCGGAGGAGGGCCCTAATCGGACTCCAGCAGCTCCTTGAGGCGGGCCAGGTCGGCAGCGACCATGCCGGCGTCACGCTCGAACTCGGCGTCGCTCATCTCCGGCCGGCGACGGAGGGTGAACACGACCTCGCTCCCTCCGCCGCTGGTGATCACGCGGACCGGGTTGTAGACGGCCTCCCCGGAGGGCAGCGTGACGACGTGGTCGAGCACGCCCAGCTCGTTACGCGGCGCGAAGGTGATCACGACCCGTCCCATGGGAGAGAACTCCGCGACCCAATGGTCTTCGACCTTCTCGATGGATTCTCCCAGGCCGTGGGCCCACGCGGGCAGGTTGGCGGGGTCCGAGGCGTAGACGTAGACATCGTTGACGGTGCGGTCGACATACGTACTGAGATGACGTGATTCCTCGCCGATGCTGTTCATGGCGGTGACGGTAATGGACTGCGGTCAGCGTCCTCTTGAACGAATCGGACACGCGTGATGCGCCGGACAGAGCCTCAACGTAGCGACCGCGTGGAATCTCAGACGGCCTGGTCCGACTTCCTTTCGGTCCGATTCCATCGGCGTTGGAATGGGCCGCCGGCTACCGCAGCGACCCGTCATCGATGTCAGGCCACCGGCTACCGCTCTGGTCAGGCCTCACGCCTCCGCACGAGCGTCACCAACGTTCCCGGACAGCACACCTACGTGCGGCTCTCCAGCGACGCGCGGGTGTTCGGGCCGTAGACGCCCGGCTCGTCGCCCCGCACGCCGTAGCCGTTCTGGTAGCGCAGGACGGCGTACTCCACCCCGCGGTCGTAGCGTCCGTCCATCCGCCGGTCGTAGAGGTAGAGCTGACGCAACCGCCGCTGGAGGTCCTGCACGGCGGGGCCGCTGTCGCCGCGGCGCAGCGTGCCCGAGGGGGCCTCGTCGCCGCCCTCCTCGCCCTCGTCGTCCTCGTCCTCGCCGCCGCCCTGCGGCTGCTGCCCGCCGGAG
>NZ_BAAHCA010000857.1:0-2107 GCF_054776295.1 Streptomyces sparsus | reverse complement strand
CGAGGCGGAGCCCGACGCGGATCTCGAGGACCGCGACGACTCCGACGACGGTGACGGCCGCCCGTCGCGCCGCCGCCGCAGGGGAGGCCGTCGCCGTCGCCGCGGTGACGCCGCCGACGACGGCGACAACGGCGGCCACGCGGAGGACACCGGTTCCGAGGACTCCGACGAGTCCGACCCGGATGCCGACTCCGGCAACGGGGGCGACCGTGAGAACTCCGGCTCCGCCGACGACTCCGACGACTCCGAGGACCGCGGCCACTCCTCCAGCAGCTCGCGTCGCCGTCGCCGGCGTCGCCGCCGCAGCGGTGACCACGACGTGCCGGTCGCCGACGCGGGTGAGGACGACCCCGAGCGCACGGTCGTGAAGATCCGTGAGCCGCGCAAGAAGAAGGAAGAGCAGCCGTCCGACGAGGTCCAGTCCATCAAGGGCTCGACCCGCCTGGAGGCGAAGAAGCAGCGCCGCCGCGAAGGCCGCGAGCAGGGCCGTCGCCGGGTGCCGATCATCACGGAGGCCGAGTTCCTGGCCCGCCGTGAGGCGGTCAAGCGGGAGATGATCGTCCGCCAGAGCGGGGAGCGCACCCAGATCGGCGTGCTCGAGGACGACGTCCTGGTCGAGCACTTCGTGAACAAGGAGCAGGCGACCAGCTACGTCGGCAACGTCTACCTGGGCAAGGTCCAGAACGTGCTGCCGTCGATGGAGGCCGCGTTCGTCGACATCGGCAAGGGCCGCAACGCCGTGCTCTACGCCGGTGAGGTGAACTTCGAGGCGCTCGGCCACTCCGGCGGTCCGCGTCGCATCGAGGCGGCCCTCAAGTCCGGGCAGCCGGTGCTGGTGCAGGTCACCAAGGACCCGATCGGGCACAAGGGCGCCCGGCTGACCAGCCAGGTGTCGCTGCCCGGCCGGTACCTGGTGTACGTGCCCGAGGGCTCGATGACCGGCATCAGCCGCAAGCTGCCCGACACCGAGCGGGCCCGGCTGAAGCAGATCCTCAAGAAGGTCGTGCCCGAGGACGCCGGTGTCATCGTGCGCACCGCCGCGGAGGGCGCCAGCGAGGACGAGCTGGCCCGCGACGTGCAGCGGCTCCAGGCGCAGTGGGAGGACATCAAGAAGAAGGCGCAGAAGGGCACCGCGCCGACGCTGCTCTACGGCGAGCCGGACATGACCGTCCGGGTCGTGCGCGACATCTTCAACGAGGACTTCACCAAGGTCGTGGTCAGCGGCGACGAGGCGTGGGAGACGATCCACAGCTACGTCTCGCACGTGGCGCCCGACCTCGCCGACCGGCTGACCAAGTGGACGTCCGACGTCGACGTGTTCGCCTCGTACCGCATCGACGAGCAGCTGCTCAAGGCGCTCGACCGGAAGGTCTGGCTGCCCAGCGGCGGTTCGCTGGTGATCGACCGGACCGAGGCGATGGTCGTCGTCGACGTCAACACCGGCAAGTTCACCGGCCAGGGCGGCAACCTGGAGGAGACGGTCACCAGGAACAACCTGGAGGCGGCCGAGGAGATCGTGCGCCAGCTGCGGCTGCGCGACCTGGGCGGCATCATCGTGATCGACTTCATCGACATGGTGCTGGAGTCCAACCGGGACCTGGTGCTGCGCAGGCTGCTGGAGTGCCTGGGCCGGGACCGCACCAAGCACCAGGTCGCCGAGGTCACCTCGCTGGGCCTGGTGCAGATGACCCGCAAGCGGGTCGGCCAGGGCCTGCTGGAGTCCTTCTCCGAGCCGTGCGTGCACTGCAACGGCCGCGGCCTGGTCGTGCACATGGAGCAGGCGCACGCGGTCGGTGGCGGTGGCAGCGGCAAGCGCGCCAAGAAGAAGGGCAAGGGCCAGGACGGTGCGGCGACCGAGCCCGCCGTGCAGGCCGAGGCGCCGTCGGCGGACGTCGACGAGAGCACCGAGCTGGCCGAGCTGGCAGCCGAGGTCGCGGCGCCGGTGGCGCTGGCCGAGCCGGACTTCGTGCCGGACGAGGAGCTGTACAGCAGCGTGCACGAGGCCGAGGAGGCCGCGAAGCGGGGCCGTGGACGGCGTCGCAGCAGGAAGGCCGCCGCTCCCGCCGGCCCGCCCCGGGCCGCCGAGACGAAGGCCGAGGCAGTCGTC
>NZ_BAAHCA010000856.1:0-2107 GCF_054776295.1 Streptomyces sparsus | reverse complement strand
CGCGGCCGGCGCGTCCGGCCGGCGCCTGAGCCGGGAGGCCTTCTGCTTGGCCTGCGTCGCCCGGCGGGTGAGGCCGCGCCGCTTGGCGTGTGCCGCGTCCGCTTCCAGCAACGCGGACGGCGGGGCCCCGAGCGCCGGGAAGTCGGCCTTCAGGCCCCGCACGAGCGAGTACATCATCAGGAACGCGATGAAGAAGAACGGCAGCCCGACCACGGTGATCACCTGTTCCAGTGCGGCGAGGCCGCCCGCCCCGGTGGCGGCGATCAGCGTGCCGGCGACCACTCCCTCCGTGACGGCCCAGAACACCCGCTGACGCGTGGGGCTCTGCTGCTCCTCGTCGCCCACCGTGAGCAGGTCCACGACCAGCGAGGCGGAGTCGGAGGACGTGGTGAAGAAGATGACGACGACAAGGACCGAGACCGCCGCCACGAACGTCGACAGCGGGTAGTTGTCCAGGAACGCGAACAGCGCGCCCGGGACGTCGCTCTGCCCGACGACCTCGTCGACCAGGTCGGCGGAGCCGTCCATCTGGAGGCGGATGGCTGACAGCCCGAAGACGCTGAACCAGACGATGGTGAACGCGGTGGGCAGGGCCAGCACTCCCAGCACGAACTCCCGGATGGTCCGGCCCCGGGAGATGCGGGCGATGAAGATGCCGACGAACGGCGACCAGGTGATGGTCCACGCCCAGTAGAAGACCGTCCAACTGCCCTGCCAGCCGGTGTCGGCGAAGGTGTCGTTCCAGAACGACAGCGGCACGATCCAGCTCAGGTAGGTGCCCGTGGTCTCGATGATGCCGCGCAGCAGGAACAGCGTCGGCCCGGTCACCAGCACGAACAGCAGCAGCCCCACGGCCATGCTGATGTTGATGTTGGACAGCCGCTTGATGCCCTTGTCCAGTCCCGCGACCACCGAGGCCGTGGCGATGGCCGTCACCACCGCGATGATCCCGATCTGCACCGACCGGCTCACCGGCAGGTCGAACAGCTCCGCCAGCCCGCTGTTGATCTGCATCGTGCCGAGGCCGATGGACACGGCGACGCCGAACAGCGTGCCCATCACGGCGGTGATGTCCACGATCTTGCCGATCGGCCCGTAGATCCGGTCGCCCAGCACCGGTTGCAGGATGGAACTGACCCGGAAGGGCAGGCCGCGACGGTGGATGAAGTAGGCGAACGCCAGGCCGGGCAGGCAGAAGATCGTCCAGGTGTGCAGGCCGAAGTGGTACAGCGAGTACCCCATCGCCATCTGCGCGGCCTCGACCGTCTGCGGTTCGACGTCCGCCTGCGGCGGCACCGCGAAGTGGCTGATCGGCTCGGCGACACCCCAGAACATCAGGATCGTGCCGATACCGGCCGCGAACAGCATCGCGAACCAGGCCTGGTTGCTGTAGTCGGGCTTGGCGTCCTGCGGTCCGAGCCGGACGTGCCCGTAGCGGCTGAGCGCGATCCAGATCAGGAAGGCCAGGAAGGTGGTGACCCCGAGGATGTAGAACCAGCCGAGATTGCTCTTCAGCCATCCGGAGGCGGCACCGAACACCGCGTCGACCTGGTCCGTCAGAAGGATGGTCCCGGCGACGAAGACGAGCGTGAGCGCCGCTGACGTGAAGAAGATGACGGAGTCGGTCCTGATACCCAGCCTGTGTTGCAGCCGGTCCAGAAAATCGAGCATCGAGACGTCCCTGACGTGGGGTTTCCGGGCTGGTCGGGTGTGGCCTGGGCCACAACGGCGCACGGTACCGCACCTTTTGGGGCGGTGCGGTGACCGGACGGCGGGCCCGTGGTGGTGTCAGACGCCGGGCTTTCCCGGTGTCCGCACCGGAGCTGACCCGCCGTCGGCGCCGCCATCGACTCCGCCCGTCGCGCAGTCGGAGCAACGCGTGTCCCCCGTGAGGGGGACCCTGCGCGGCACCACCGCCGGGTCATGTACCCAACGGGCTGACGATCAGCTCATCTGATTGTCCGTCCGTCGTGAAGGGGTGCGTGTGAGGTCAGTGACAAGGGCTGCGGTGTACGGCACGCTCGGGGCCGCGGTGCTGGCCGCCGGGGCGATCGCCCCGGCCGGCGCCGCTCCAATGGACGCCGGCCCCCTCGGCCCTCCCCCGCCC
>NZ_BAAHCA010000855.1:0-2111 GCF_054776295.1 Streptomyces sparsus | reverse complement strand
GCGCCGTGGGGCGCGGCGGCGGACGGCACCACGCAGGGCACCGGAACGCCTCCCGAGAGTAGCGCCGGCGGCGCCGCTGAGGAAGAGGCCCTGCGGCGCCTGATGCGGGAGGTGGTGGGCGACCTGCAACCCTCCGACCGCTCGCTCGACCACATCCGGCGTGCGGTGCCCGCGAGGCGCGCCCGGCGACGGCACACGCTCATCGGCGCGACGGCGGCCGTGCTGGTCGCGGTGGTGTCGGTACCCGCGCTGATGCACACCGGCGTGATGCCCGGCCCGCTCAACGACCGGCACGCCAACGCGGCCAACAGCGACCGGGCCGACGCGGGTCGCGACGAACTGAACGACCTGCCCGGTGGCGCCGCCGGGGAGCCCTCCGGCAGGGACGCGGGTCGGAGTTCGGGCGCCAAGGGCAAGGATCAGGAAGCCAGTTCGTCGCCCTCCGAGGGCGGCACGGCGTCACCCGGCAGCTCCGACGACCTCGCCTCCACCTCACCGCGCTGCACCCGCGACCAACTCGGCGACGCCCGGGCCCGGGTGGGCGACCCCGACGGACAGGGCCGCGTCTACGGCTCCTTCCGGCTGGCCAACGTGTCCGGGGACACCTGCCGGGTGAAGGGCAGCGACGAGCTGGTCGTGTCCGCGTTGGGCGAGGCGGACGCGTCGGCGATCCAGGTCCTCGACCACACCGAGGGCGGCAAGGCGACCGGGCTGCCCAGCCCGTCGACCGCCGACGCCAACCTCATCCTGCGGCCGGGTGAGGCCTACCAGGTGCGGTTCGCCTGGCTGCCGGTCAACGCGGGCGGCGGCTGCAAAGCGGACCCGGGCCCCGGCCCGGCGCCCAGCCCCGCCCCGGAACCGGAACCGACCGACCCCACCACCGGGGGCAGCCAGAGCGGCGGCAGCCAGACCGGTGGCAGCGGGGACGGCGGCAGTGAGACCGGCGGCGGCAGCCAGACCGGCGGCGGCGAAGGCGGCGACAGCGACAGCGCGGGCACCGAAGGCGGTGACGAGACCACCGCCGGCGGTATGCAGGACGAGGAGGGCGGCATGAGCACGCTCGCCGACATCGCCACCGGCGGGGGCACCGCTGGCAGCACCGCGACCGCCGTGGTGCTGCGCTACACGCCCGCGGCCGGTGCGCCGCAGGCGCCGCTGGCCCACCTGAAGAACGCCTGCGCCGGCACGGTCTACCGGACCGGCGCGCTGCGGGCGTCCTGAGACCGACCGTCGTACGACGGCGGTCCGGGGGCGCGCACGGACCTCGGTGGGGGAGGAGATGGTCGGGGGCGGGTCCGGTTCGCCGGATCCGCCCCCGTACCGTTGACGGCGTGTACCGGTTCCTGCTGACACCGCGCTGGTGGGCGATCAACGTCTTCCTACTGCTGGCCGTGCCCTTCTGCCTGTTCATGGGCAGCTGGCAGCTCAGCCGCTTCGAGGACCGCGTCGACACCCACCAGCAGCAGCGCGGGCAGGCCGAGCGCCTCGCCACCCAGCAGGCCGAGCCGCTGGCCGAGCTGCTGCCCGTGGACAAGAGGACCTCCGGCCGCATGGCGTCCGCCACCGGCCGCTACGACCCCGGGCACCAGTACCTCGTGCCCGATCGGACGCTCGACGACCGGCGCGGCTACTACGTGCTGAGCATGCTCCGCACCGGCGCGGACCCCGACGGCACGGCGCTTCCGGTGGTGCGCGGCTGGCTGCCGGGTGACCCGGACCCCGCCCGGGTGCCGCCGCTGCCCACCGGCGAGGTCGAGGTGACGGGCGCGCTCCAGGCATCCGAGACCGGCGGGCCGTCGGGCCTGCCGGCCGGGCAGCTGGGCACGATCAGCGCCGCCGCCCTGGTCAACCTCGTCCCCTACGACGTGCACAACGCGTGGGTGACCGTGCAGGAGCCCGGAGGCGGGCTGCGGGCCGTGCCGCCCGAAGCGCCGAAGGACACCGGGCTGGACCTGAAGGCGTTCCAGAACCTCGGGTACACCGCCGAGTGGTTCGTCTTCGCGGGCTTCGTGGTGTTCATGTGGTTCCGCTTCTTCCGCCGCGACACCGAGCTGGCCCGCGACGCCGCCCTGGGCCTGCCCCCGGAGCCCGACCGCCCGCGCCCGGCCGGC
>NZ_BAAHCA010000854.1:0-2116 GCF_054776295.1 Streptomyces sparsus | reverse complement strand
AGCACGGCGGGCGCGCGTGCCGGGCGTGCGGGGCCGCGGACGGCAGGTGCCCCGTCAGGGCACCATGCAGTACCGGTGCTGGACGATCGGGTACCCCGCCTGCGCGAACGCGGCCGCCATCGGGGTGTTGCCGACGTCGGTGGCCGCCGCGATCCGCTCGGCGCCGGACTCGGCCAGTTGGCGGGTGCACTCCACCAGCAGGTCGTGGGCGAAGCCGTGGCCCCGCTGCTCGGGAACCACACCGATGAAGCCCACGCAGGGGCCTCCGGGGTTGTGCAGCGGTACCTGGATGCCGACGAGTTCGCCCGCGGGGGTGTACGCCAGACGCCACCACTCGCGCGGGGAGGGGCACCAGTGGAAGAAGTCCAGCTCCTCCCGGGCGGCCTGCCGACTCCCCTCGGTGCGGGCGGTGTAACGCTGGTGGGCGTCGAGCGAGCCCCGCACGATGCGCTCCAGCACCTCCAGGATCACCGCGTCGTCCGGTTCCGGACGGAAGACGAGCCGCCCCGGCCTGGCCGGCAGGCCGCAGTCGGGTGTCCACAGGTAGCGGAAGCGCTCGGTCAGCGGGCGGTAGCCGGCGTCGGCGGCCGCGTCGATGCGCAGCTCCGCCGCGCGCCGGACCGCCGCGTCCGCGCGCCAGCCGGGCGGCAGCACCAGTTCGAACTCGTGCCGCATCGGGATCTCACGCAGCAGTCGGGCGCCGCTCTCCCGGTCCACGCAGTCGAACCAGTCCAGTACGACCGGAACGTCGTCGTCGGGCGCGGCCCAGAAGGCCGCCCGGGCGACCACGGCCTGCCGGCCGTCGGCCCTGGCGCGCGTCGCCACCCACGTCCAGTCGGGCCGGTACTCACCGCCCGCCGCGAGGGTGTCGTACGCCCTGCCGAGCAGGGGTCTGCCGACCAGCGCGGGGTCGGGCATGGAGGTGAAGACGTCGCGCGCCTCGTGCTCCTGGAGCGCGCGGATGACCAGTCGGGTCACGGGTTTTCCTTCCGGAAGGCGTGGTGCGCTCCCGGTCGGTGCCAGGGGATCGCCCGGGGGCAGAGGCGGGAGCGCGGAACGGTACGGTCGTGCATCGCTGCTCGCCTCCTTCCTCCTCGTCGGGCGTCGCCGCAACCTACGGGCCGCGGCAGGGCACCCGCCACCGGTTTTCCCACGGGCGGTCGGCCCGCCCCCGGCGTGGTGCCGGGAAACGGTCCCGGGAGACGTTGCGCCGAGGTGCGAACCGGCGGGGCCCGGGGCGCGTCCCGGTCTGTGAGGAGCTGGTCAGCCTCCTTCTGGACAGCTCCGGTCCGGCCCGGGAGAATCGGTGTTCATGTCATCACTCGAGTTCAGCGCACAGCCCCCGCGGGTGTCCGACGCAGAGCGGGAACGTGCCCTCGAGGTGCTTCGTGAGAGCGCGGTGCAGGGGCGCGTCTCGCAGAACACGTTCGCGCGCCGGATGGAACTGATCCTGCTGGCCCGTCGCCCCGACGAACTGCGCGCGGTGCTGCACGACCTGGGGCCGGAACGCAGGCCGCCCGGCCTGGTGCTGCGCTCGGTGAGTCGCGTGTCGTCGTTCTCGCTGCGGCTGCGCCGGGCCTGGCGCGCGGAACGGCTGCCGGAATTGCTGCTTCCGGGACCAGGCCCGTACCCGCTGTCGATCGGACGGGCCCCTGGCTCGGTACTGCGGCTGAACGATCACACCGTCTCCCGGGCGCACGCCCAGCTGCGGCACACCGGCGAGGGCTGGCAGCTACGGGACCTCGGCTCGGCCAACGGCACCTGGGTCAACGGCCGGCGGCTGACCGGTTCGATCGCCGTCCGACCGGGTGACCAGGTCCGCTTCGGCCAGGTCGGTTTCCGCCTGACCTCACCCTGAGGGCCTGCCCCCGGCGGACTTCTCTCTGACGGCCTGATCCCCCTGAGACCCGAGGCCTGACCCCCTGGCGGCTTCCCGTGCGGGCCCTCTCGGGCGGGCGGGATCGCCGCGCGCTCAAAGCGTCGGCCGGGTGGCGGGCTGCGCGACCATCGCGGTGGCCACCCGGCGGAACCCCAACCCCGCGTAGAGCCGGGCGACGTCCTCGGTGGCCGCGGTCAGGAAGACGGTGCCGACGCCTCGGGCACGGGCGTCGGCGGC
>NZ_BAAHCA010000853.1:0-2117 GCF_054776295.1 Streptomyces sparsus | reverse complement strand
CGCGTCGAGCATGCCCTCCAGGTCCGGCGCCCGCAGCGGGTGCGGCGAGTGCCGCTCACCGTCGGGCAGCGGATGGCGGCCGGCCACGTGCTCGGTCAGCAGCACACCGGCCCGCGCGTCGGCGGCGATCAGACGGGGCACGCGTACGGGTGGCGGATGGCGCTCGAAGCCCTCGTACACCGCGATCTCCGCGGCGAACCGCTCCACCCAGGGCGCTTCGCGGTCCGTCAGCGACTTGGCGACTGCCGACCCCTGCTCGCAGTCCCCGGCGATCACCACGGACTTGCCGGTGCGGGAGAGCAGGGCGGCGGGACGGAAGTCGGGGCGCAGCCGTACCGCCGCAGCCGCGAGCCGGGTGAGGTCGCCGGTCACGTGCGCACCCGGCCTCACACCTGCTGGAAGCGCCAGCGGTGGACCGGGCGGGCGGTCAGGCCGGGTGGGGGGTCGGGGATCTCCGGCAGGTCGGCGTCGTAGGGCGCGTGCCACCAGGTGATCACCAGCACCCGGTCGCCGGGCGCGGTGAACGTCTCGCGCCGCACGGGCGGGGTGGCGGGCGACTGGTCGCGGACCCAGGCCAGGAGTTCGGCGGCACGCTCGGGTGCCGCCTTGGCCTCCCACATCAGGGCGGTCGTCGTGGTGGTCATGAGTCGTAGAGGTTCTTCCGGCTCAGCTCGTGCACGTGGTCGTGGTCGTGCGCGTGCGGGTGGTCATGGCGGTGCGGCTCGTCGTGGTCGTGCGGCTGCCCCGTGCCGGGGACGTGGGGTTCGGTGACGGGGAGCGAGGAGTCGGCGGGCAGGTCCCAGTCGGAGGCGGGACGCCCGCGGGCCACCATCTCGGCGCCGAGCGCCGCGACCATCGCCCCGTTGTCGGTGCACAGCTTGGGGCGCGGCACCCGCAGCGTGATCCCGGCGGCGGCGCAGCGCTCGGCGGCCATCGCCCGCAGCCGGGAGTTGGCGGCCACGCCGCCGCCGATCATGAGGTGGTCGACGCCCTCGTCCTTGCAGGCCCGGATCGCCTTGCGGGTCAGCACGTCCGTGACGGCCTCCTGGAAGGACGCCGACACGTCGGCGACGGGCACGTCCTCGCCCGCGTTGCGCCGCGCCTCGATCCAGCGGGCCACGGCCGTCTTCAGACCGGAGAAGGAGAAGTCGTAGGGCGCGTCCCGGGGGCCGGTCAGGCCGCGGGGGAAGGCGATGGCGTCCGGGTCGCCCTCCCTGGCCATGCGGTCGATGAGCGGCCCGCCCGGGAAGCCCAGGTGCAGGATGCGGGCGACCTTGTCGAAGGCCTCGCCCGCCGCGTCGTCGATGGTGGCGCCCAGCGGGCGGACGTCGGAGGTGATGTCCGGGGCGAGCAGCAGCGAGGAGTGGCCGCCGCTCACCAGCAGCGCCATCGTCGGCTCGGGCAGCGCGCCGTGCTCCAGCTGGTCGACGCAGATGTGCGAGGCGAGGTGGTTCACGCCGTACACCGGCTTGCCGAGGGCGTAGGCGTAGGCCTTGGCGGCGGACACGCCGACGAGCAGGGCGCCGGCCAGGCCCGGTCCGGCGGTGACGGCGATGCCGTCCAGGTCGGAGGCGGCGACGCCGGCCTCCTTCAGCGCCCGCTGGACGGTGGGCATCATCGCTTCGAGGTGGGCGCGGCTGGCGATCTCCGGGACGACGCCGCCGAACCGGGCGTGCTCGTCCACGCTGGAGGCGACGGCGTCCGCCAGCAGGGTGTGGCCGCGTACGACACCGACGCCGGTCTCGTCGCAGGAGGTCTCGATGCCGAGGACTAGCGGCTCGTCAGCCATGGGTGGCGGTTCCTTGGTCGGTCGGTGCGGTCTCGGGGGCCGCGGTGTGCGGGCGGCGCATCACCAGGGCGTCGACGTTGCCGGGTTGGTAGTAGCCGCGCCGGAAACCGACGGGCTCGAAGCCGAAACGTCCGTAGAGCCGCTGGGCGCGCGGGTTGTCGACCCGGACCTCCAGCAGCACCTGGGTGCACTCGAAGTCGGTGGCCGCGGCGAGCAGTCCGGTGAGCAGCCGCGAGCCGAGGCCGGTGCCCTGGTGGTCCGGGGCGGCGGCGATGGTCTGCACGTCGCCGGTGTCGTCGACGGCGGCCAGGCCGCCGTAGCCGGCGAC
>NZ_BAAHCA010000852.1:0-2129 GCF_054776295.1 Streptomyces sparsus | reverse complement strand
GTGGGCCGGTCGTCCCGGCCCGCCCGGCCGTCCCGGCCCGGCGGTGGGCCGGTCGCCGGTCAGTCGTCTCCGGCGGTGATCTGGCGGCCGTAGTCCACGACCTGGCTCTCGTCCGGCGGCCGGAGGGAGAACTTCTTGTTCCAGTCGGCCATCTCGACCACTCCCCCGCCGCCGCCGCGTTCCAGACGCAGCGGGTAGGGCGTGCCGATCAGGGCGACGTCGAGCATGCCGCCCTCGCCGCTGCCGCCCGTCACCCGCACCGTGCGCACCCCGCCGACCTCACCGCGGTCGCCGGTCTCGCGCTTGCCGGACAGCACCAGCAGGCCGTCCAGCATCAGGTTGATGTCGGTGAAGCCGCTGAGCTGCTTGTAGGCCGGGTCGCCCGGCGGCACCTTCACGTACTTGCCGTCCAGTTTGCGGGCCGCGGCACGGTCCGAATCGGTGGGCTTCTCGTCGCTCTTCTCCTGGTGCACCCAGAAGTCCGCGTCCGCCTTGAGGAAGAGGTCCTTGTCGACCCGCAGCAGCTCGAAGCGGGAGCCGCCCTTGGTGGAGACCTCACCCACCCCGCCGCTGTCCTTCAGTCTCATGTCCAGGCGGTAGGTGCGGCCCTGGCTGACCACGCTGCCGGAGAGTCTGACCGCGTCGGCCGCTTCCGCGGCCTGCCGGGCGGAGCGCTCGATCTTCGCCGCCGACAGCTTGCCGATACCGTTCGTGCCCTTGTCGGGGTCCTCGGTCGCACACGCCGTCCCGGTGGCCGCGAGTCCCGCGCAGATCGCCCCCGCCAGAGCCGCACGACGGGTGCGGGCGCATGGTGTCACGTCGGCTGATCCTCCTGTGTCGGAGCCGGAGCACCCGCACCCTACCGCTTCCCCGGGGCCCGGCTTTGGTGGGTGGCACCGGTCTCGCCGTACCATCGGGAACATGGCTACCGACACGTACGGATCCGGACCCACCGAGGAAGCGGTGCGCGACGCACTGGCGACGGTGAACGACCCGGAGATCCACCGCCCCATCACCGATCTCGGCATGGTCAAGTCGGTGGAGATCGCCGCGGACGGTTCGGTCGCCGTGGGCGTCTATCTGACCGTTTCCGGCTGCCCCATGCGGGAGACCATCACGCAGCGGGTGACGGACGCCGTGGCCGCCGTCAAGGGCGTCACGGACGTGCAGGTCGAGCTGGACGTGATGAGCGACGAGCAGCGGCGCGAACTGGCCTCCTCGCTGCGCGGCGGCAAGGCCGAGCGTGAGGTGCCGTTCGCCCAGCCCGGCTCGCTGACCCGCGTGTACTGCGTGGCGTCCGGCAAGGGCGGCGTCGGCAAGTCCTCCGTGACGGTGAACCTCGCCGCGGCGATGGCCGCGGACGGCCTGAAGGTCGGCGTGGTGGACGCCGACATCTACGGCCACTCGGTGCCGCGCATGCTCGGCGCGGAGGGCCGTCCCACGCAGGTCGAGGACATGATCATGCCGCCGTCGGCGCACGGTGTGAAGGTCATCTCGATCGGCATGTTCACCCCCGGCAACGCCCCGGTCGTCTGGCGCGGGCCGATGCTGCACCGGGCCCTCCAGCAGTTCCTGGCCGACGTCTACTGGGGTGACCTCGACGTCCTGCTGCTCGACCTGCCGCCGGGCACCGGTGACATCGCCATCTCGGTGGCGCAGCTGGTCCCCAACGCGGAGATCCTGGTGGTGACCACACCGCAGCAGGCCGCGGCGGAGGTCGCCGAGCGGGCCGGCTCCATCGCGGTGCAGACCCACCAGAAGATCGTCGGCGTGGTGGAGAACATGTCGGGGCTGCCCTGCCCGCACTGCGACGAGATGATCGACGTCTTCGGCACCGGCGGCGGCCAGCGTGTCGCCGACGGGCTGTCCCGGACGACGGGCACCCAGGTCCCGGTGCTGGGTTCCATCCCGATCGACGTCCGGCTGCGCGAGGGCGGTGACGACGGCCGGCCGGTGGTGCTGTCCGACCCGGAGTCCCCGTCGGGCGCGGCCATCCGCTCGGTGGCGGGCAAGCTCGGCGGGCGCCAGCGCGGCCTCCAGGGCATGTCCCTCGGCCTCACCCCGCGCAACAAGTTCTGACGGCGGTGCGGCCGCGGCGGGCGTCCCGGAGGCGGCACGCACGGAAGGGG
>NZ_BAAHCA010000851.1:0-2130 GCF_054776295.1 Streptomyces sparsus | reverse complement strand
GGGCCCGGTTGGTTTCCGGGTCCGGCTGCTCGCCGGGCCCGGAAGACGGCCGGACGCGGAAAGCAGTGAGGGCGGTGCCCGGTCCGGCACCGCCCTCACTGCCTGCTCGTCGTCCTCACCCCGTCGACACGGCCGCCTCACCCGTGCCCGAAGCGGAAGCCGACTCCGCGTACGGTCAGGATCCAGCTGCTGGACCCCAGCTTGTTGCGCAGCGTGCTGACATGGGTGTCGATCGTGCGGCTGGCCTGGGTGCCCAGCGTGGCGCTGACCGGGTCGTCCCAGATCTCCGCCATGAGCTGCTTGCGCGGCACGACGACCCCGGGATGGGACGCCAGGTGGTGCAGCAGGTCGAACTCCTTCCGGGTGACCTCGACGAGCCGCCCGTCCAGGCGTACTTCCCGGGTGGCCGCGTCGATCTCCAAGGGGCCGTGCGAGATGGCCTGTTCCTCGGGCTTCCGCGGCGGGCGTGCCCGCCGCATGACGGCGTCGATCCGGGCCATGAGCTCCCGGAAGCCGTACGGCTTGCCCAGGCAGTCGTCGGACCCGGCCTGAAGGCCCAGCACCCGGTCCAGTTCCGTACTGCGGTCGGTGAAGGCGATGATCGGTGTGTCACAGGCCCGACGGATGAGGCGGCACACCTCCAGGCCGTCGATGTCGGGCAGCTCCAGGTCGAGCAGCACCAGGTCGGCTTCGCGGTACGCCTCCAGTGCCTGGCCGCCGGTTGCCACGCCGACCGTCTCGTGTCCGTGACGGCGCAGTCCGCGGATGAGTGAGTCGGCGACATCCGACTCGTCTTCCACAACAAGTACATGCATGACTGTCCCCAGTTCGCCGGCCGACCCCTTCGGGGCGGCTCAGGTATCCGAAATCCGAGGGGGTCGCACGCGGTGGGCGCATTCCCCCGTGGCTCACCCCTAGCATAACAAACCGTCCGGGCTGTTTTTCAAGTGTCTGTCAAACCCTGCCGGGAGTGACAGCGGACCAGCCCCGCCCCCTTACCCTGGGGAACCACGACGGCGCAGGTCAGGCGCCACACCCGCAGCCACTGATCAGAAGCTACGCCATGCCGAACGCTTCACCAGACCCCATCAATGGCCGGAAATATCAGACTGGAAGGTCTGTTTTCCTTGCTCGGACGAGGTCAGAATGACTGAAGGTGACCACCACCGGACGGTGGGTGCCCGCACCCCCTGTCGAACCGAGAAGAGGACAGGTTCCGCCCCATGCAGCCACGAGCCGAGCAGACCCGCCACGCACTCATCGTCGCCGCAGCCGCACTCTTCGACGAGCACGGCGCGCGGGACACCGGACTGCTGGAGATCAGCGAGGCCGCCGGCGTCAGCAAGGGTGCTCTCTACTTCCACTTCGACTCCAAGGTGGACCTCGCCGCGGCGGTGTGGACGGAGGCCCGCGACCGGGTGCACGCCCTCGCCCGGCCGCTGCTCGCCGACCCCGCACCCGGCCTCAGCACCGCCGCGTCGTTCGTCTCCGCCGTGATCGCGGAGCTGCGCCGGGACACCGTCCTGCGGGCCGGCCTGCGCCTGGAGGCGGAAGACAGCCTCGGGGACAAGCGGCAGGCGCCCACCCTGCGCCAGGAGTGGCTGCACTTCCTGCGGCACCGACTGGACGCCGGGGAGGGCGGGGCCGACCTGGCCCGCCTGCTGGCCGCCACCACCGTCGGACTGGAGGCGCTCGGCCGGGAGGACCGGAGCTGGTGGTCGGAGGACGTGATGCGCGGACTCTGGGACCTGCTGACCCGCCTCACCGACCGGGAGCCCGCGTCCCGGGAACCGGCCCCGGGCCGAGGTGCCGACCGACCTTTCACGCCTCCGTGACGAGTGAGCGTGTGCCACGACCAGGCATTTGTTAAACCGACCGCGCGGTTTAATACCAGTCCGCCCCACTCTCCCCCTGCTCACTCCGGCTCGTCCGGACCGTCGGTCGCGAGGACCGTCGGTCAGGCGCGGAAGCGCGCGGCGTGTGCGCCGGCCCAGCGCGCGTAGTTCGTCGCCGGACGCCCGAGCAGCCGCTCGACCGTGTCGTGCACCTCCGCCTTGGCGCCCTCCTGCTGCCGACCGGCCCGCTCGGCCAGGGCGTCGGCAACCGCGTCGGCGTACCGGCCGGCCAGCG
>NZ_BAAHCA010000850.1:0-2137 GCF_054776295.1 Streptomyces sparsus | reverse complement strand
CGCTGCGCCCCGGCACTTCCGCGCCGGGGCGTGGCCGGGCGGGCGCGGCGCGACCGAACCGGCGACGTGTTCGCCGAGAGCGATCCCGGTCGTGTACCTGCCGGTAGAAGCGCCCGAAGTGTCGCCCTTGCGGCGGTACGACCCGGTACTCACCCCTCGGACCCCGGCCCGGCGTCCCACTGCCCGCCAACAAGTGCGAAGATGTTGTACCGGCAGGACAGGGGCCCGCTGAACCCGAAGGGCCGAAGCAAGAAGCGGCCGCACATACAGCCGCCGCCGGTCATAGCCGACCGGCTCCGGCGCACCCATGCATGGAGGACGTGACGTGGCGAACGACGCCAGCACCGTTTTCGACCTAGTGATCCTCGGAGGCGGTAGCGGCGGTTATGCCGCCGCCCTGCGAGCTTCGCAGCTGGGCCTGGACGTCGCCCTGATCGAGAAGGGCAAGGTCGGCGGCACCTGTCTGCACAACGGCTGCATCCCCACCAAAGCACTGCTGCACGCCGGCGAGGTCGCCGACGCCGCACGCAACAGCGACGAGTTCGGTGTCAAGGCCACGTTCGAGGGCATCGACATGGTCGCCGTGAACAAGTACAAGGACGGCGTCATCGCCGGCCTCTACAAGGGCCTCCAGGGCCTGATCGCCTCCCGCAAGATCACCTACGTGGAGGGTGAGGGTCGGCTGTCCTCCCCCACCTCGGTCGACGTGGACGGCACCCGTTACGAGGGCCGGCACATCCTGCTGGCCACCGGTTCGGTGCCGCGCTCGCTGCCGGGCCTGGAGATCGACGGCAACCGCATCATCTCCTCCGACCACGCGCTGGTCATGGACCGCGTGCCGCAGTCCGCGATCGTGCTCGGCGGCGGGGTCATCGGCGTCGAGTTCGCCTCCGCCTGGAAGTCCTTCGGCACCGACGTCACCATCGTCGAGGGTCTGCCGCACCTGGTGCCGGCCGAGGACGAGAACAGCTCGAAGCTGCTGGAGCGCGCCTTCCGCAAGCGGGGCATCAAGTTCTCCCTGGGCTCCTTCTTCGAGAAGGCCGAGTACACCGAGAACGGCGTCAAGGTCACCCTGGCCAACGGCAAGGAGTACGAGGCCGAGCTGCTGCTCGTCGCCATCGGCCGCGGCCCGGTCTCGCAGGGCCTGGGCTACGAGGAGGCCGGGGTCGAGATGGACCGCGGCTTCGTCCTCGCCGACGAGTACTGCCGGACGAACGTGCCGACCATCTCCGCGGTGGGCGACCTGATCCCCACCCTCCAGCTGGCCCACGTCGGCTTCGCCGAGGGCATCCTCGTCGCCGAGCGGCTGGCCGGCCAGAAGGTCGTCCCCATCGACTACGACGGTGTCCCCCGGGTCACCTACTGCCACCCCGAGGTCGCCTCGGTGGGCATCAGCGAGGCGAAGGCCAAGGAGGTGTACGGCGCCGACAAGGTCGTGACGCTGAAGTACAACCTGGGCGGCAACGGCAAGAGCAAGATCCTCAAGACCGCCGGCGAGATCAAGCTCGTCCAGGTGCGCGACGGTGCCGTGGTCGGCGTCCACATGGTCGGTGACCGGCTCGGCGAGCAGGTCGGCGAGGCACAGCTGATCTACAACTGGGAAGCGATGCCGTCCGAGGTCGCGCAGCTCATCCACGCCCACCCGACGCAGAACGAAGCCCTCGGCGAGGCGCACCTGGCCCTGGCCGGGAAGCCGCTGCACTCCCACGACTGAGCCGTCCGGGCGCGACGCAGGACCACATTCGTACCTTCCCGGGCTGGGCGAGTCCGCTCGGACCGGGGAGACCCCACCGTTAGGAGCAACCGAAACCATGGCGGTTTCCGTAACCCTTCCGGCGCTCGGCGAGAGCGTCACCGAGGGCACCGTCACCCGATGGCTCAAAGCCGAGGGTGAGCGCGTCGAGGCCGACGAGCCGCTGCTCGAGGTCTCCACCGACAAGGTCGACACCGAGATCCCGGCGCCGGTCGCCGGTGTGCTGTCGTCCATCAAGGTCGCCGAGGACGAGACTGTCGAGGTGGGCGCCGAGCTGGCGCTGATCGACGACGGTTCCGCCGCGGACGACGAGGCCGCCGCGCCGGCCGCCGAGCCGGCCCAGCAGTCCGAACCGGAGCCGCAGCAGGCGCAGCCCGAGCCGCA
>NZ_BAAHCA010000849.1:0-2141 GCF_054776295.1 Streptomyces sparsus | reverse complement strand
CGGGCCGGTCGGTGGGCGGGCGCGCTGCGGGGAGCGCCGGACGGCGGACGTCCCCGGGTAGCCGCCCGGGGACGCGGCCGGTGGCGTACGAACGCCGGGCGGGGGCTCAGCGCAGGAGTTCGTACGCCGGCAGGGTGAGGAACTCGGTGTAGTCCTCGTCGAGCGCGACGCGCAGCAGCAGGTCGTGGGCCTGCTGCCAGCAGCCGGCGGCGAAGGCCTCCTCACCGAGCTCGGCGCGGAGTTCGGCCAGGTCCTCGGCGGCGACCTTCCGCACCAGATCCGCGGTGGCGCGTTCGCCGTTCTCGAAGACCACACCCGCGTTGACCCACTGCCAGATCTGCGAGCGGGAGATCTCAGCGGTGGCCGCGTCCTCCATCAGGCCGAAGATGGCGACGGCGCCCAGCCCGCGCAGCCAGGCCTCGATGTAGCGGATGCCGACCTGCACGGCGTCCTTGAGGCCCTGGTACGTCGGTGCGGCGTCCAGCGAGTCGACGGCGATCAGGTCGGCCGCCGTCACCCGGACGTCCTCGCGCAGCCGGTCCTTCTGGTGCGGTCGGTCACCGAGCACCGCGTCGAAGGAGGCGCGGGCGATCGGGACCAGGTCCGGGTGGGCGACCCAGGAGCCGTCGAAGCCGTCCCCCGCCTCCCGGTCCTTGTCGGCCTCGACCTTCGCCAGCGCCCGGCTGTTCGCCTCCGGATCGCGGCGGTTGGGGATGAACGCCGCCATGCCGCCGATGGCGTGCGCACCGCGCTTGTGGCAGGTGCGCACGAGCAGTTCGGTGTAGGCGCGCATGAACGGCGCGGTCATCGTGACGGCGTTGCGGTCCGGCAGCACGAACCTGCTTCCCGCGTCGCGGAAGTTCTTGACGATGGAGAACAGGTAGTCCCAGCGGCCCGCGTTCAACCCGGAGGCGTGGTCGCGGAGTTCGTAGAGGATCTCCTCCATCTCGTAGGCGGCGGTGATGGTTTCGATGAGCACCGTCGCCCGCACGGTGCCCTGCGCGATGCCCAGGTACTCCTGCGCGAAGACGAACACGTCGTTCCACAGCCGCGCCTCCAGGTGCGACTCCGTCTTCGGCAGGTAGAAGTAGGGCCCCTTGCCGAGCGCGAGCAGCCGGTGGGCGTTGTGGAAGAAGTAGAGGCCGAAGTCCACGAGTGCGCCGGGAACCGGCCGGCCGTCGACCTGGAGGTGGCGTTCGTCGAGGTGCCAGCCGCGCGGACGCGTCACCACCGTCGCCAGTTCCTCGGCCGGGCGCAGCGCGTAGGTCTTGCCGCGCTCGTCGGTGAAGTCGATGCGGCGTTCGTAGGCGTCGATCAGGTTGAGCTGTCCGCCGACGACGTTCTCCCAGGTGGGGGCGGAGGCGTCCTCGAAGTCGGCGAGCCACACCCTGGCGCCGGAGTTGAGCGCGTTGACGGTCATCTTGCGGTCGGTGGGGCCGGTGATCTCCACCCGGCGGTCGCTCAGCGCCGGCGGGCAGGGGGCGACCTGCCAGTCGCCCGCGCGGATGTGGGCGGTCTCGGGGAGGAAGTCGAGCCGGCCCGTGCGGGCGATCTCCGCGCGGCGGGCCGCACGCCGGCGGAGCAGCTCGTCCCGGCGGGGGGTGAACTCCCGGTGCAGCGCGGCGACGAACGCCAGAGCGGCCTCGGTCAGCACCTCGTCCTGGCGGTCGGGGGCCCGGTGCGGATCGACGTCGACGACGGCCAGCGGGGACGGCGCTGGTGCGGACATGGGCGGTCACTCCTTCGGCGGGTGGTCGCTCCCCCGGGGTGGTGGTCCCCGGAGCGCCACCCGGGTCACGTGCCTGTGGTGCGCGTATGCGGCACTGCGTGCCACACGACTTCTGCGCATTGGACACTAGTTTTCTTATGGCGGAATTTCAACGGTCTGTTGATGTCGAGATCGTTGATATCGAGACACTTTCGCGGCGTGCCGGTCGGGCAAAGCCTTCGTTTCACGCCAACCGGACCAGGTCGGGCGGGGTGTCGATATCACCCGGATCGGCCACATCCGCGCACTCGACCACGGTGAGCGAGTCCGCGTGGGCCCGCAGGTAGTCACGCGCCCCGCGGTCGCCGACCGCGGCGGCGGCCACGTCCGCCCAGTGCTCGGCGCCCAGCAGCACGGGGTGGCCGCGACGCCC
>NZ_BAAHCA010000848.1:0-2143 GCF_054776295.1 Streptomyces sparsus | reverse complement strand
GGTGGCGGCCCTGGCGCGGGCCGCGAAGGCCGGGACGCTGGGAACGCTGACGGTCGAGCGGGCCAACGGCACGGCCGCTCTGGGGTCGGCGGTGGGCAGCGGCCTGGAGGCGGCGGGGTTTCACGCGACGCCGCGCGGCCTGCGGCTGAGACCCTGAGTACATGCCTGAGGGAGACACGGTCTGGCGCACCGCGAGGCGCCTGCACGAGGCACTGTCCGGTGCCCGGCTCACCGGCTGCGATCTGCGGGTGCCGAAACTGGCGACGGTTGATCTCAGTGGCCGCGAGGTTCTGGGCACGGTGTCGCGCGGCAAGCACCTGCTGACCCGGTTCGAGGGCGGTCTGACGCTGCACTCGCATCTGCGGATGGACGGCGCGTGGCGGGTGCAGACCGCCGGTGAGCGTCCCCGGGGTGGTCCGGCGCACGAGATCCGTGCCCTGCTGACGACGGCGGAGCGCTTCGCGGTCGGTTTCCGGTTGCCGGTGCTGGAGTTGCTGCGGACGGCCGAGGAGGGCGCCGCCGTCGGCCATCTGGGCCCGGACCTGCTGGGCCCCGACTGGGACGCGGACGAGGCGCGCCGCCGGCTGCTGGCCGATCCGGCGAGGCCGGTGGGCGAGGCCCTGCTGGATCAGCGCAACCTGGCCGGCGTGGGCAACGTGTACCGCTCGGAGCTGTGCTTCCTGACCCGGATCGTGCCCTGGCTCCCGGTCGGGGACGTGCGCGATCCGCAGCGGTTGCTCGCCCTCGCCCACCGGCTGCTGCTGGTCAACCGGGACCGCGCGCAGCGCAGCACCACGGGTGAGTTGCGCCGCGACCGGATGCTGTGGGTGTACGGGCGGGGGCGCCGGCCGTGCCTGCGGTGCGGCACGGCGGTGCGGTCGGCGGAGTTGGGCCCGGCGACGGCCCGGCGCCCGGTGTACTGGTGCCCTCACTGCCAGCCCGCCCCGGCCGGGCCCGAGGCAGTGCGGGAGTCACCCGAGCCCACGTAGGGGCCTCCCGCGGGCGGTGCTGGGCGCGACAACACAGAGCGGCGCCGCACCTGACCGGTTCCCGGTCGGGTACAGCGCCGCGTCAGGCGTGCGTCAGGCTGCGACGACGTCGACGGCCTCGGCGGGCCGCTTGATCGTCACCCGCTCTTCCGGACGGCCTGTGACGGACGTCACGGAGACCGGATTGAGCATCGGCCGCATCGGCGCGGGTACGGCGTCGCTTGCGGCGGACTGCGCCAGTTCGGCCAGGGCCAGCTCATCGCTGACCTCGCGCATCAGCTCGGACATACGAACCTCCAGCGCGTCACAGATCGAGGACAGGAGCTCGGAGGAAGCCTCCTTCTGCCCTCGCTCGACCTCTGACAGGTAGCCGAGTGAGACGCGCGCGGATGCGGAGACTTCGCGCAGGGTGCGGCCCTGACGCTGGCGCTGCCGACGCAGCACGTCACCCAGCAGGCGACGGAGCAGAATCATCGGTGGCTCCCTCCTCGGACCGCGGACCTGGATCCTTCATGCCCCACCGTACCGCCTACAACCCCGGCCGTGCGGGGAGCGATGTCGTGTTCACTCAGGGCTGCAAACATGCGTTCTCCCCACCGTGTTCCGTGTCCTGTCCCTACCCATTCTCGACCAGTTCTCTGTACAGCAACTGGAGAACGGCTCGGACGCTTTCATTCCGGATCTTTGCGCGATCACCTTCGAGCGACAGCCGGCGGGCGGTGGTGGTGCCGTCCGGGCCCGCCACGGCGACGTGCACGGTCCCCACCGGCTGCCCGTCCTGCGGCTCGGGGCCGGCCACGCCGGTGGTGGCGACGCCCCAGTCGGCTCCCAGCAGCACCCGCACCCCGGCGGCCATGCCCCGGGCCACCTCGGTGTCCACCGCGCCCCGCTCGGCCAGCAGCGCGGCGTCGACACCCAGCAGTCCCTGCTTGAGATCGGTGGCGTACGCGGTGACCGATCCGCGGAACGCCCGGGAAGCGCCGGGAACGCCGGTCAGCTCCGCGGCGACCAGCCCTCCGGTGAGCGACTCGGCGACCGCCAGCGTCTGCCCCTCTGCCACGAGCCGCGCGAGCACCCCGCCCGCACCGTCCGTCACAGCTGCGCCGTCCGCACCCCGCCCGACGTCCGGGCCGACCGCGGCGTTCCGCGGGCCC
>NZ_BAAHCA010000847.1:0-2144 GCF_054776295.1 Streptomyces sparsus | reverse complement strand
GGGCAGCACCACGAGGGTGAGGCCCCCGCCCGGGGCGTCCTGGAGGTGCGACCACTCCAGGACGTTGAGCAGCTGGACCGGGCTCTCCACGAAGGCGAGGGTTCCTCCGGTGCGGACGCCGTCCGCACCGGAGGAACCGCCCGGCCCGGTCACGTCAGACCTTCGCCGGCTCACGGTCGTCCGCCTCGGAGGTGCCGGTGACCTGCTCCGCCTTCTCCGCGACGACGCCCGCGAAGCGCCGCAGCTTCTTCATCGGGCCCAGCTCGCTCTCGTAGACCTTCTTCACGCCGTCACCGAGGGACGCCTCGATGGTGCGGATGTCGCGGACCAGGCGCTGGAGGCCGCCCGGCTCGACGGACGCCGCCTGGTCGGAGCCCCACATGGCACGGTCCAGCGTGATGTGGCGCTCGACGAACGCCGCGCCCAGCGCGACCGCGGCCAGCGTGGTCTGGAGGCCGGTCTCGTGGCCCGAGTAGCCGATCGGCACGTTGGGGTACTCGGCCTGGAGGGTGTTGATCACCCGCAGGTTGAGCTCCTCGGCCTTCGCCGGGTACGTGGACGTGGCGTGGCAGAGCAGGATGTTGTCGCTGCCCAGCACCTCCACGGCGTGCCGGATCTGCTTCGGGGTGGACATGCCGGTCGACAGGATGATCGTGCGGCCGGTGGCGCGCAGCGCGCGGAGCAGCTCGTCGTCGGTCAGGGACGCGGAGGCGACCTTGTGCGCCGGCACGTCGAACTTCTCCAGGAAGGCGACGGCCTCGGTGTCCCACGGGGACGCGAACCAGTCGATGCCCCGCTTGCGGCAGTGCTCGTCGATGGCGCGGTACTCGTCCTCGCCGAACTCGACCCGGTGGCGGTAGTCGATGTAGGTCATCCGGCCCCAGGGGGTGTCCCGCTCGATGTCCCACTGGTCACGCGGGGTGCAGATCTCGGGGGTGCGCTTCTGGAACTTGACCGCGTCGCAGCCCGCCTCGGCGGCGGCGTCGATCAGGGCGAACGCGTTGTCCAGGTCGCCGTTGTGGTTGATGCCGATCTCACCGGTGACGTACACCGGGTGGCCGGGGCCCGCGGTCTTCGAGCCGAGGGTGCGCAGACGGTTGCCGGCGTGGGAAGCAGACATGGTGGGGTGTTTCCTTACTTCTCGAGAGAGGGGCCGAGAATCCACGAGGCGATCTCGCGGATCGCGCCGTAGCCCCCGGGGACGGAGGTGACCGCGCGGGCCGCGCCGCGGACGACGTCGTGCGCGCCGGCCACGGCGACCGGCCAACCGACCAGGCCGAAGCACGGCAGGTCGTTGACGTCGTTGCCGACGTAGAGCACGCGCTCCGGCGCGATGCCCTGCTCCTCGCACCACTGCTTCAGTGCGAGGTCCTTCCGGTCGATGCCGTGCAGCACGGGGACCTGGAGCTTCCGGGCCCGTGCGGCGACGACCGGGTTCTGTTCCGTGGACAGGATCAGCAGGCTCAGCTCCGCGCGGCGCAGTGCCGCGATGCCGAGCCCGTCGCCGCGGTGCACGGCGACCGTTTCCCGTCCTTCGGAGTCGACGAGCACCCGGTCGTCTGTCTGGGTGCCGTCGAAGTCGAGTACCACCGCGTCGATGTCGGCGCGGGTCGGCAGGGCCGGCGCGCGCTGGGTGTCGAGCAGCGGGGCCAGGGCGCGGGCCCGGGCCAGTTCGTGCGGGTCGTCCACCTCCAGGACGCGCGCCGGGTCCGTGCGGACCGGCTCGGTGCGGCCGAAGAAGCGGTGCCCGGCGGCGCGGAAGCCGTCGGCCCGCATGGCGTAGGCGGCGCCGGTCTCCAGCAGGTCCTGGGGGCGGTCCTGGCGGCGCGGGCGGAACGCCTTGTCGTGGTTGACGCCACTGCCGCCCTCCCCCGGGTCGCCGTCCCGCCACAGGAAGCCGTGGAAGGGCGCCACCGTGAGCGCGCTGTCGGCGCCGTCCTCCAGCACGGCCGCGGCCACGGCGGCGAGGTCCTCGCGGACCAGGAAGGGGCTGGTGCACTGGACGAGGAGCACCACGTCCACCGGGCGGCCGTGCCGCTCCTCGTGGCTGTCCATGGCGTGCAGCACGGCCGCCTCGCTGGTCGCGGTGTCCCCGGCGATGTCGGCGGGCCGCTCCACGACCTCGGCGCCCGCGCCCCGGGCGG
>NZ_BAAHCA010000846.1:0-2156 GCF_054776295.1 Streptomyces sparsus | reverse complement strand
CGGCGCCGGCTGCTGCACGGCGAGCACCACGCCCCGCACGCGCTGCTCGGCGCGCACCCCGTCACCGGCGGCGTGGTGGTGCGCGCGCTGCGGCCCTTCGCCACGTCCGTGGCCGTGGTCGCCGACGGGCTCCGCGCCGAACTGCACGACGACGGCGACGGCCTGTTCAGCGGCCTGCTGCCGGTGGAGAGCGTGTCCGCACACCGGCTGCTGGTCCGCTACGGGGACCACGACACGCTGGAGACCGCGGACCCCTACCGACTGCTGCCCGCGCTCGGCGACCTCGACCTGCACCTGCTGGCCGAGGGTCGGCACGAGCAGCTCTGGCACGCTCTGGGCGCCCGGACCATGACCCACCAGGGCGTGCGCGGCACCCGGTTCACCGTGTGGGCGCCCAACGCGCTCGGGGTGCGGGTCGCCGGCGACTTCAACTACTGGGACGGCACCTCCTGCCCGATGCGCTCGCTGGGCGCCAGCGGGGTGTGGGAGCTGTTCCTGCCCGGCGTGGGCGACGGCGCGCTCTACAAGTTCGACATCTGCCGCGCCGACGGGAGCCACACGCTGCGGGCCGACCCGATGGCCCGGCGCACCGAGTGCCCGCCGGCCACCGCGTCCGTGGTGCACACCTCCCGGTACGAGTGGCGGGACGAGGAGTGGATGGGCCACCGCGGCGACCGCCCGGTGCACGCGGCCCCGTTCTCCGTCTACGAGGTGCACCTGGCCTCCTGGCGGCCGGGGCTGGGCTACCGGGAGCTCGCCGACCAGCTGCCCACCTACGTGCGCGACCTCGGCTTCACCCACGTGGAGCTGCTGCCGGTCGCCGAGCACCCGTTCGGCGGTTCCTGGGGCTACCAGGTGACCGGCTTCTACGCGCCGACGGCACGGATGGGCACACCCGACGACTTCAAGTACCTGGTGGACGCGCTGCACCGGGCCGGCATCGGAGTGATCGTCGACTGGGTGCCGGCGCACTTCCCGAAGGACGAGTGGGCCCTGGCCAGGTTCGACGGCACCGCCCTGTACGAGCACCCCGATCCGCAGCGGGCCGAGCACCCCGACTGGGGCACGCTGGAGTTCGACTACGGCCGCCGGGAGGTCCGCAACTTCCTCGTCGCCAACGCGGTGTACTGGTGCGAGGAGTTCCACATCGACGGCCTGCGGGTGGACGCGGTCGCCTCGATGCTCTACCTCGACTACTCCCGCGAGGAGGGGCAGTGGAGCCCCAACGAGCACGGCGGCCGGGAGAACGCGGACGCCGTGTCGTTCCTCCAGGAGATGAACGCCACCGTCTACCGGCGCTGCCCGGGGGCCGTCACCATCGCCGAGGAGTCCACCGCGTGGGACGGGGTCACCCGGGCGACGCACCACGTCGGGCCCGGCGGGTTCGGCGGTCTGGGCTTCGGCCTGAAGTGGAACATGGGCTGGATGCACGACTCGCTGGAGTACGTGCAGAAGGAGCCGGTGCACCGCAAGTACCACCACGGCGAGATGACGTTCTCCATGGTGTACGCCTACTCGGAGAACTACGTGCTGCCGATCAGCCACGACGAGGTCGTGCACGGCAAGCAGTCGCTGGTGTCGAAGATGCCGGGCGACTGGTGGCAGCAGCGCGCCAACCACCGCGCCTACCTCGGGTACATGTGGGCGCACCCCGGCAAGCAACTGCTTTTCATGGGGCAGGAGTTCGCGCAGGGCGCGGAGTGGTCGGAGCCGCACGGCCCGGACTGGTGGCTGCTCGACCCGACGTACGCGGCGGCGGCCGACCACCGCGGGGTGCGGGACCTGGTGAAGGACCTCAACCGGGTCTACACCGGCACGCCGGCCCTGTGGGAGCGGGACACCGACCCGGGCGGCTTCGCCTGGGTGGAGGGCGACGCCGCCGAGGACAACGTCTTCGCCTTCCTGCGGTACGGCGCCGACGGCTCGCCGCTGCTCGCGGTCAGCAACTTCTCCCCCGTCGTCCGTACCGACTACCGGCTGGGCGTTCCGGCCGAGGCCGCCGCGTGGCAGGAGGTGCTCAACACCGACGCGCTGCGCTACGGCGGCGGTGACGTCGGCAACCCGCAGCCGGTCAAGGCGGACCCGCAGGGCTCGCACGGGCGCCCGGCCAGCGTCAGCCTCACCCTGCCGCCGCTGGCCACCGTCTGGCTGCGCCC
>NZ_BAAHCA010000845.1:0-2160 GCF_054776295.1 Streptomyces sparsus | reverse complement strand
ACCCGCCCTCGCCGAGCGCGTCGACCCGCTGCTGCCAGTCGGCCTCCGCCATCGCGCGGGGGCTGCGCAGACCCGCGTCGGACAGGGCACGCGCCGCAGCCACCGCGACGGACGCCCGGATGCGGGCGCTCAGCAGCAGCGACAGCACGAGCAGTTGGAACAGCGGCTGCGGAGTGTCCCGCAACCGGATGCCGGCCTCCGCCGCGTAGGTGCGCCCGTGGGCGTCCAGCAGCGCCGCGGCGGTCCGGCGAGCGTCGGCGTCGCTCACGGCGCCGGCTTCAGCGGATCGTGGCCGAGCCGCATCAGGCGGTGCCGCCAGTTCTCCTGGCCCGCCGTCGGCTCCAGGTCGTCCCGCCGCTCGGCGGTGACCGTGCGGACCACCTTGTCCATCACCCGGATGTCGTCGTCCGTGAGGTCGGTACGGCGCTTCTTGAGCACCGCGAGCACCTGCTGCCCCTTCGGGGTGCCGGCCTGGTCCGGCAGCTCCTCACCGTCCTCGTGCGCGGTGTCGGTCCGCAGCCACTCGCTGAGCTCGCGCGAACTCATGTTGACCACGCGGTGGAACTCGTCCCAGAGCGCGTCGGCCCCCGACGAGGTGTCGGCCATGGCGGTACCTCCTGTCCCTGCCGATCAGTCCTTCTCGGCGCGCGGGTCCCCTGCGCGCGGCGCGGGAAACCTGCCCTGTCCGGCCTCGGGCTCCGCGGCCTCCTCATGCTCGACCTGGTGCTGCTCCCACTGCTCGCGGGCGTCCTCGGACCACTTCCGGGTGTCCCTCGGCTCCGCGTAGGGCTCCTCGTCGACGGGGTGGCCGGCGGCGACCGCCCGGGCCCGCCGCAGCTCCGCGTCGAACTCCAGGCCCAGCAGGATGGCCAGGTTCGACAGCCACAGCCAGACGAGGAAGACGATCACACCGGCCACCGTGCCGTACGTCCGGTTGTAGGAACCGAAGGTGGCCACGTAGAAGGCGAACCCGGCCGAGGCCGCCAACCACAGCAGGACCGCCAGGAAGCTGCCCGGGCTCAGCCAGCGGAAGCCCGGCCCGCGCACGTTGGGGGCCGCCCAGTAGAGCAGGGCGATCACGAAGGCCACCACCAGCAGCAGCGCCGGCCACTTGGCGATGGACCACACCGTCACGGCCACGTCGCCGAGGCCCAGGGCCTGCCCGAGCTGTTCCGCGAGCGGCCCGGTGAGGACGACGATCACCGACCCCGCCGCGAGCAGCACCATCAGCACCACGGTGAGACCGACGCGCAGTGGGGTGATCTTCCAGACCGGCCGGCCCTCCGGCAGGTCGTAGACCCTGTTGGAAGCCCGGATGAAGCCGGCCACGTAGCCGGACGAGGACCACAGCGCGCCCACCAGACCCAGGATCGCCAGCACGCCTCCCGCGCCGCCGCTCTCCCGCAGACCGGCGACGGCGTCCTCCAGCAGGTCGCGCGCGGCGCCGGGGGCGATCTGGCGCAGGTTGTCCAGCACCGCGTCCGTGGCCCGTTCGCCGACCACGCCGAGCAGGGAGACCATCAGCAGCAGCGCCGGGAAGATCGACAACACCCCGTAGTAGGTCAGTGCCGCCGCCCGGTCGGGCAGTTCGTCGTCGAGGAACTCCGTCGCGGTCCGGCGCGCCACCCGCCACCAGGACCGGGGCGTCAGCTCCGTCGGCTGGTCCGGGGCCCGGGGGTCCGCCTCCGGTCCGGCCGCGTGCCCCGTCCCCGGGCCGGCCGCCGGTCCCGCCTGGCGCGGCACGGCCGCGTCCCGTCCGTCGGGCACTGAGGGGCGCGGGTGCTTGCCGTTGGGTGTCATGTCCTGCGTATTGCCAGCGGACGCCCGCTTTACCGTGCCGCCCGCACCAGGGGCGGTACACGGCCGGCGCGGGTGCTTCCGTGTCACCGGACCGCGGACGGGATGGACGAGCTACTTCCGGATAATCGGGGAACCCTGACTGAGGCGTGTCACCTCCGAGCAGGGGCCCGCTCGCTCGGCCGTCCCCCTTTCGCCCGGCGACCTGTCCGGCCGCCCGCCGGGCCCGGTCCAGCCGGCCCGCAAGCACAAGGAGGCCCCGCTTGCACTCGAACGAGTGGTACTGCCGCCCCGCCGAACCGGTCGACGTGCGACGGGCCCCCTCCCGCCGACGGGCGCCGGCCGTAGACCGCCCGCCGCAGG
>NZ_BAAHCA010000844.1:0-2164 GCF_054776295.1 Streptomyces sparsus | reverse complement strand
CGGGCGCGCTGTCGGTCGCGCTGAGCCGGCTGCTCCGCGACGGCGAGCTGCGCCGGCGCCTCGGTGCCGCCGGACGGGAACGGGTGCTGGGCCGCTTCACCTGGGAGCAGGCCGCCGTCGGTACCGTGCAGCGGTACCGGGAGTCACTCGCGCACGCCCGTCAGCGCACGTGAGCGACATCCCCCTCGCCCGCCTCCCGGCTTCGCGTCTCCCCCGGCCCTTACCGCACCCCGTGCCGCACCGGCTTCCCGCCGCCCCGGCTTCCCGCCCTCCACGCCGCCCCGACCCCCGGACGAAAGCAGAGTCTCCGTGCTGACCGTCGATTTTTCCCGGTTCCCGCTCGCCCCCGGCGACCGGGTGCTCGACCTGGGCTGCGGCGCAGGCCGTCACGCCTTCGAGTGTTATCGCCGCGGCGCGCGGGTGGTCGCCCTGGACCGCAACGCGGCCGAGATCCGGGAGGTGGCGACCTGGTTCGCCGCCATGGAGGAGGCCGGCGAAGCCCCGGCCGGTGCCACCGCGACCGCCATGGAAGGGGACGCGCTGGCGCTCCCGTTCCCCGACGACAGCTTCGACGTCGTGATCATCTCCGAGGTGATGGAGCACATCCCGGACGACAAGGGCGTGCTCGCCGAGATGGTCCGGGTGCTGCGCCCGGGCGGACGGATCGCGGTGACCGTGCCGCGCTACGGCCCGGAGAAGGTGTGCTGGGCGCTGTCCGACGAGTACCACGAGGTGGAGGGCGGGCACATCCGCATCTACCGTGCCGACGAACTGCTCGACAGGATGCGCGAGGCCGGGCTCCGGCCCTACGGGACGCACCACGCCCACGGGCTGCACTCGCCGTACTGGTGGCTGAAGTGCGCCTTCGGGGTGCGCCGGGACGGTGACGACGCCGCGCTGCCGGTGCGGGCGTACCACAAGCTGCTGGTCTGGGACATCATGAAGAAGCCCGTGGCGACCCGGCTCGCCGAACGGGCCCTCGATCCGCTGATCGGCAAGAGCTTCGTCGCCTACGCCACCAAGCCGCACGGGCCCCGGGTACCGGCGTGACGAGCCCGGAGCGCACCGAACGGCTCGTCCTGCCCGGCGTGCTCACCGCCGAGCAGGCCGCCGAGACGGTCGCCGGCATCGCGGCCGTGCAGCGCACCGACGGCGCCATCCCCTGGTTCCGCGGCCACCACCTCGACCCGTGGGACCACGTCGAGGCGGCGATGGCGCTGGACACCGCGGGCGAGCACGAGCGGGCGGAGGCCGCCTACCGGTGGCTCGCCGAGAACCAGTTGCCGGACGGCGCCTGGTACGCCGCCTACCTCGACGGGGACGCCGCCCGGCCCACCGACCGGGGGCGGGAGAGCAACTTCTGCGCCTACGTGGCCGTGGGAGTGTGGCACCACTACCTGGCGACGGGCGACGACGCGTTCCTGGACCGCATGTGGCCGGTGGTGAGCCGCGCCGTCGAGTTCGTGCTCGCGCTCCAGCAGCCGGGCGGGCAGATCGGCTGGAAGCGGGAGGCCGACGGCACGCCCGTGACCGACGCGCTGCTCACCGGCTCCGCGTCGATCCACCAGGCGCTGCGCTGCGCACTGGCCGTCGCCGAGCACCAGGAGGAGCCGCAGCCGGACTGGGAGCTGGCCGTCGGCTGGCTGCGGCACGCCGTCCGGCACCATCCGGAGCGTTTTCTCGACAAGTCGCGCTACTCGATGGACTGGTACTACCCGATCCTGGGCGGCGCGGTGACCGGCGACGCGGCCCGGCAGCGGATCGACGAGGGCTGGGACCGGTTCGTGGTGCCCGGCCTGGGTGTGCGCTGCGTGGTACCCAACCCCTGGGTGACGGGCGGTGAGAGCGCCGAACTGGCCCTGGCGCTGTGGGTGATGGGTGAGTCGGACAAGGCCCTGGACATCCTGCGCTGGATCCAGCACCTGCGTACCGGGGACGGCATGTACTGGACCGGCTACGTCTTCGACGACAAGACCGTCTGGCCCGAGGAGAAGACGGCCTGGACGGCCGCCTCGGTGCTGCTGGCCGTCGCCGCGCTGGGCGGTGACGAGGCCACCATGCAGGTCTTCAGCGGTGAACGGCGGCCGTCCGGCCTGGAGCCGGACTGCTGCCCGGCGTAAGCCGGGGCGCGCGGGCCAGGGTCCGGGCGTCGACGGCCACGGCG
>NZ_BAAHCA010000843.1:0-2166 GCF_054776295.1 Streptomyces sparsus | reverse complement strand
CCCCCGGTACCACCCGGTGCGGCCGTCGCCGGCCGCACCGGGCGTCGATCAGTCGCGTTCCGCTCCGGCGGGAAGCGGACGGAGGGTGAGGCGGGAGGCGGTCTTCTGCTTGAAGGCCCAGTCGAGCATCCGGGTCGCGTCCGGATAGCGGGCCTGGCTGTTGAGGACGACGCCGACCACCGTCCTGCCGTTCCGGGTCGCGGCGAAGACCAGGCACGGGCCCGCGGCGCTGCCCGTTCCGGTCTTGATGCCGATGACGCCCTTGTACGACCCGAGCAGTTGGTTGGTGTTGTACCAGGTGTAGGTCCGGCCGTTGGTGGCCTTCTGGACCGCCCTGGTGGACTTCGCCACCGCGCGGATGTTCTTGCTGCCCAGCGAGTAGCGCGCCAGCTTGGCCATGTCGCGCGGCGTGGAGTAGTTCGACCCGTTGCGGGATATGCCGTCGAAGGAGTCGAACCTGGTGTTCTTCATGCCGAGTTGGGCGGCCTTCTTGTTCATCTTGGCGATGAACGACTTGGTACGGGCCGCCGTGGTCGATCCGGTGCCGTAGGCGTCGGCAAGCGCGTACGCCGCGTCGCAGCCGGAGGGCAGCATCAGCCCGTAGAGCAACTGACGCGCCGTCAGCTTGTCGCCGGTGCGCAGATCGGCGGTGCTGGCGCCGTTCCGGGCGACGTAGTCGCGGTAGGCCTGCTTCACCGTGATCCGCCGGTCGAGGTGGGCGTTCTTGGTGCTGACCACCACGGCCGCGGTCATGATCTTGGTGGTGCTCGCCATCTGGCGCCGGGTGTCGGCTCCCTTGCCCCACAGCACCTTGTTCGCACCGCTGTCGAGCAGGAAGGCGCCCTTGGCCTTGACGCCGGACGGTCCGGCCGCCGCCTGCGCGGGAACGACCAGCGGCCCGGCCGCCAGTAGTGCGCCGGCCGTCACCAGTACCGCGGCCGTCCTTCGGGTCCGTCTTCGGGTGGGTATCACTGCGCCTCCGTCGGTCACGCCCGTGACGCGGGCCGTCGCAACGGCGCCACGCCCGCCCGCACTTCGTGCGGGCTCCGTGCACCCGGACTCCTCAGCGCGTCGAATGGTTGTACCTGTTTCACGCCGTCGTCCGCGGTGGCGGGATCCGGTCTCCGGACGGACGAGAGCGGTTCCGGGAGCCGCCGCTGGGCCTGACGGCCCGTTTTCGAAAGCGCTCCCCGGGCAAGCGGAGCACCGCCCGATACAGGGACGGCGGGACCAAGGAGGACGGACGATGAACGCACCATCGGTCACTCGCGGCCGGCAGCAGGCCGAGCGCGGCGCGCGACAGGCGGCGAACAGCAAGGCCATGGGCGTGGCGGCCCGTTGGGGGCTCGCCTCCCGGGGGGTGATCTACGTACTGATGGGCGTCATCGCCCTGCGGATCGCCTTCGGCGGCAGCGGCCAGGAAGCCGACCGCGGCGGCGCGATCCAGGAACTCGCCGCGCGCCCCTTCGGCTCGGTCCTGGTCTGGGCCGTCGGCATCGGCCTGGCCGGGATGGCGCTGTGGCGGCTGTCCGAGGCGGCGTTCGGCGCCGCGGGTCCGGACGGGCACAAGCCGTCGAAGCGGCTGATATCGGCCGGTCGCGGAGTGATCTACGTGGTCATCGCGTTCTCGGTCCTCGCCGTGGCCGCGGGCGCCCGGAGCAGCAGCTCCAACTCCAGCGACAAGCAGTCCAAGGACGCCACCACCCAGGTGTTCGACCTGCCAGCCGGGCAGTGGCTGGTGGGCATCGCCGGCGTCGCCATCGTCGCCGCGGGCGTCTGGACGGGGGGCAAGGCACTGCTGCGCAAGTACCACAAGGAACTCAAGCCGGCCGCCCTGTCCGGTACCGTCAGGCGGGTCATCGACGTGCTCGGTGTCGGTGGCGGTACCGCGCGCGGTCTCGTCTTCGCCACGGTGGGCGTCTTCGTCGTCCAGGCGGCGGTCCAGTACGACCCCGACGAGGCGGAGGGGCTGGACAACACGCTGCGCACGTTCGCCGAGACGCCCGCCGGGCCGTGGCTGCTGGCGGTCATCGCCGTCGGGCTCGTTCTCTTCGGCGGCTTCTCACTCGCCCTGGCCCGCTACCGCCAGGTCTGACGCCCCGCCCGGCCCCGCGGCGCGCACGGGCGCACGCCGCGGAAAGGGCGGCAGCGCGGAGGGCCGCAGGG
>NZ_BAAHCA010000842.1:0-2167 GCF_054776295.1 Streptomyces sparsus | reverse complement strand
CACCGCCCTGGCCGGGCTGCCGCTGGCCCTCACCGCCGACCCCGCAGCCGCCGACGACGGCGGCTCCCGGCCCCGCCGCCGGACCGTCCACATCGCGGGCGACTCGACAGCCGCGCAGAAGTACGCGGACGCCTCGCCGGAGGCCGGTTGGGGCATGGCTCTGCCGTTGTTCCTCAACCCGGCCGTCGGCGTCGCCAACCACGCGGTGAACGGGCGCAGTTCGATGAGCTTCATCAACGAGGGACGGCTCGGAGCGCTGCTCGCGCAGGTCCGCCGGGGAGACCTGCTGCTGGTCCAGTTCGGGCACAACGACGAGAAGACCGACGATCCTGCGCGTGGCACCGACCCCTGGACCACGTACCAGGAGTACCTGCGGCAGTACGTCGACGAGGCCCGGGCCCGCGGCGCCCGACCGGTGCTGATGACGCCGGTGGAGCGCCGCCGGTTCGACCAGCAGGGCGCGGCACGGCCCACCCACGGCGAGTATCCCGCCGCGATGCGCGCCCTGGCCGCCGAGCAGCGGGTGCCGCTGCTCGACCTCCAGGCGCGGTCCCTCGACCGCTGGCAGCAGCTCGGTCCGGACGGCACCGTCGCCTACTTCAACCACCTGCCGCCAGGGGAGTCCCCCAACTACCCCGACGGCCGTCAGGACAACACCCACTTCCGGCCGCGGGGCGCCATCGAGGTGGCCCGGATGGCCGCCCTCGCCCTGCTGGAGCAGCGGGTGCTGCCCCGCCGCGACCTGCGCCGGCTCGACGCCCCGGTCCCGGAGGCCCGGATCAGCTGGCCACCCGCCTGAGCCCCGCCCCCTGCTCCGCTGACCGACCCGCCCCCCGATCCCGACAGATGAGGACTCACGATGCCGACCCGTACATGTCATGCACGTGCCATCACACTGGTGCTGGGTTGCGCCACCCTCGCCCTGACCCTGGCCGTCCCGGCCCACGCCGCCCCGCAGCCGAAGGGGTTCGAACGCGCCGCCCTGCCCGCGGGTGACGGATGGGCCTCGGCGGAGGGCTCCACCACCGGCGGCTCGAAGGCCGCGCCCGAGCACGTCTACACCGTCACCAACCGCGCCGAGCTCGTCGCCGCCTTCGAGGAGGCGGGGGACGCGCCGAAGATCGTCAGGATCGCCGGCACCGTGCACGGCAACGCCGACGCGGAGGGCAGGCCGCTGGAGTGCGAGGACTACCACACCGACGGGTACACCCTGGACAAGTACCTGGCCGCCTACGATCCGGAGACCTGGGGCAGGGAGGAGCCGTCGGGACCGATGGAGGACGCCCGCGTCGCCTCGGCCGCCAAGCAGAAGGCCGCCGTCAACGTCGCCGTCCCCTCCAACACCACACTGGTCGGCGTCGGCAAGGACGCCACCGTCATCGGTGCCAGCCTCCAGGTGCGCGGCGTGTCGAACGTCATCATCCGCAACCTCAACTTCGAGGACACCTACGACTGCTTCCCGCAGTGGGACCCCACCGACGGAGCGAACGGCGCCTGGAACTCCGAGTACGACAACATGGTGATCTACGGCTCCGACCACGTGTGGGTGGACCGCAACACCTTCAGCGACGGCGACCGGCTCGACGCGGACCAGCCGCGCTACTTCGGTGAGCTGTACCAGCAGCACGACGGCCTGGTCGACATCGTGCGCGGCGCCGACCTGGTCACCGTCTCCTGGAACGTCTTCAAGAACCACGACAAGACCATGCTGATCGGCAACAGCGACGGGGCCGGGGCGACCGACCGCGGCAAGCTGCGCGTCACCCTGCACCACAACCTGTTCAAGAACCTCAACGAACGGGCGCCGCGCGTGCGGTTCGGGCAGGTCGACTCCTACAACAACCACTTCGTCGCGACGCGGGGCAGCACCTACGGCTACACCTACGGCATCGGGGCCGAGTCCCGCCTCGTCGCCGAGCACAACGCCTTCACGCTCGCTTCGCACGTCGATCCGGCGACGATCCTCAAGAAGTGGTCGGAGGCACCGCTCACCGCGGAGAACAACATCGTCAACGGCCGCCGCACGGACCTGATCGCGGTGCACAACGCGGGCGTGCCCGACGAGCAGCTCGCCCGGGGCGCCGGCTGGACCCCGACGCTGCGCACCCGGGTCCACAACCCCCGGGTGGTCCCCCTCGTCGTGCACCGCGGCGCCGGAGCGGGCCGG
>NZ_BAAHCA010000841.1:0-2168 GCF_054776295.1 Streptomyces sparsus | reverse complement strand
GCCGGCCGGACGCCGCGTCGTTCCCCCGCTCCGCCTGGTTGGCCTCCGCGCGGCGGGCACTCACCGGCGCGCCCCACGAGGCATTCGGTGCCGGTGACCCCCACGGCCGGCCGGAGCTGCGCAGCGCGCTGGCCGACTACCTGGCCCGGGCCCGGGGCGTACGCACCGAACCCGGGCGCATCGTCATCTGCTCCGGGTTCGCGCACGCGCTGCGCCTGCTGTTCGGTTCCGGTGTGCTGCGCGGACCGCTCGCCGTCGAGTCCTACGGCCTGGACGTGCACCGGTCGCTGCTCGCCGCCTCCGGGGTCCTGACCGTTCCCCTGCCGCTGGACGAACACGGCGCCCGCACCGAGCAGTTGACCTCCCCCGCACCGGGCGGCCCGGCGGTCCGCGCCGTGGTGCTCACCCCGGCCCACCAGTTCCCCACCGGCGGTCCGCTGCACTCCGCCCGCCGCGCGGCCGTCGTCGACTGGGCGCGGGCGCACGGCGGCCTCGTACTGGAGGACGACTACGACGGCGAGTTCCGCTACGACCGCGAGCCGGTGGGCGCCCTCCAGGGCCTCGACCCCGAGCGGGTGCTGCACTTCGGTTCGGTCAGCAAGAGCCTGTCCCCCGCCCTGCGCCTGGGCTGGATGGTGCTGCCCGGTGACCTGGTCGACGCGGTGCTCGCCGCCAAGGGCGGTTGGGAGACGTGGACGAGCGTGCTGGACCAGCTCACCTTCGCCGACTTCGTCAGCTCGGGGCGCTACGACCGGCACGTGCGCCGCATGCGGCAGCGTTACCGGTCGCGCCGGGACCGGCTGGTCGGGACGCTGACCGAGCACGCTCCGCACGTCACGCCCACCGGCATCGCCGCCGGTCTGCACGCCGTCCTGCGGCTGCCCGCCGGCACCGAACGGTCCACCCTGGACGCCGCCGCCCGGACGGGCCTCGGCCTCGCCGGCCTCGGCTCCTACCGCCACCCCGACGCGACGGCACCGGAGACGGACGGCCTCGTCATCGGTTACGCCACCCCGCCGGAGCACGCCTACGGCTCCGCACTGGCAGCCCTCTGCCGCGTCCTGCCACCGGCGCCCGCCTGAACCCCGGGCGGCCGCCCGCGCGGCGAAAAACCGGTGGGCGGACGACCCGGGCCCGCGTTAGCGTGCCCCGCATGCACGCCATGCACGTCTTCACGAGGACCCGCCGCTCCTAGCGGCGGGCTGTCCGACTCGTTCCAGCTCCGCCGCACTTCGGCCCCCGCCGGTGCGGCACCTCGTGCTGCCCGGCTCCGAACTGCCTCCCGGAGCCCCGCCATGTCATCCCGGCCCTCCCGCCCCGCCCGCGCCAACGGCCCGGCGCGTCCCTCCCCCGCCGCCCGGTTTCCCGGCCCCGCCGTTTCCGGGCCCGCCCCGGGGGGCCGCCACGAACTCGGCCAGAACTTCCTCGTCGACCCCGCGGTGATCCGGACCGTCACCCGGCTCGTGTCGGAGTCCACCGGACCGATCGTGGAGATCGGGCCGGGTGACGGCGCCCTCACCGTGCCGCTGAGCCGGACCGGCCGACCGCTGACGGCCGTCGAGGTGGATCCCCGGCGGGCCGGCCGGCTCGCCCGCCGGCTGCCGCCGCACGTCGAGGTGGTGACCGCCGACGTCCTGCGCCACCGTTTCCCCCGCACACCGCACGTCGTGGCGGGCAGCCTGCCGTTCCACCTCACCACCGCGATCCTGCGGCGGCTGCTCGCCGCGGACCACTGGCACACCGCCGTGCTGCTCGTGCGGTGGGAGGTCGCCCGGCGGCGGGCCGGAGTCGGCGGGGCGAGCATGCTGACGGCGGCCTGGTGGCCCTGGTACGACTTCCGGCTGCACGCCCGGGTCCCGGCCGGGGCGTTCCGCCCGATGCCGTCGGTGGACGGCGGGCTGCTCACCCTGACCCGGCGGGCGACGCCCCTCGTCGACGGGCCCCGGAAGCCGTACCAGGAGTTCGTCCGCCAGGTCTTCACCGGACCGGGACGCGGCCTGCCCGAGATCCTGCGGGGAACCGGCCGGCTACCCCGTTCCGCCTGCCGGGACTGGCTGCGGTCGGAGCGCCTCGCGCCGTCCGCGCTGCCCAAGGACCTCGGAGCCGCCCAGTGGGCCTCACTGTGGCGCCTCGCCGCCCCGACGCCGCGCCAGCCCGACCAGCCTGGG
>NZ_BAAHCA010000840.1:0-2170 GCF_054776295.1 Streptomyces sparsus | reverse complement strand
CGGGGTCCGGCGGGCCGGAGCCGCCGGACCCCGGCCGTCGCGGGGGTCACGCCTGGGAGCGAAGCGTCAGCCCTTGCGGGTCTTGACCTCCTCGGTGAGCTGCGGCAGGACCTCGAAGAGGTCACCCACCACGCCGTAGTCGACCAGGTCGAAGATCGGGGCTTCGGCGTCCTTGTTGACGGCGACGATCGTCTTCGACGTCTGCATGCCGGCGCGGTGCTGGATCGCGCCGGAGATGCCGGCGGCCACGTACAGCTGGGGCGACACCGACTTGCCGGTCTGGCCGACCTGGCTGGCGTGCGGGTACCAGCCGGCGTCCACCGCGGCGCGGGAGGCGCCGACGGCCGCGCCGAGGGAGTCGGCGAGGGACTCGACGACGTGGAAGTTCTCGGCGCCGTTGACGCCCCGGCCGCCGGAGACCACGATCGCGGCCTCGGTGAGTTCCGGGCGGCCCGTCGCGGCCCGCGGGGTGCGGGAGACGACCTTGGTGCCGCTCGCCTGGTCACCGAAGGACACCGACAGCTGCTCGACCGTGCCGGCGGCCTGCGCGGCCTCCGGGGCGGCCGAGTTCGGCTTGACGGTGATGACGGGCGTGCCGCGGCTGACCCGGGAGCGGGTGGTGAACGCGGCGGCGAACACCGACTGGGTGGCCACCGGGCCGTCGTCGCCGGCCTCCAGGTCCACCGCGTCGGTGATGACGCCGGAGCCGATGCGCAGCGCCAGCCGGGCGGCGATCTCCTTGCCGTCGGCGGAGGACGGCACCAGCACGGCCACGGGCGAGACGGCCTCGTGGGCGGCCTGCATCGCGTCGACCTTCGGCACGACGAGGTAGTCGGCGAACTCGGGGGCGTCGGCGGTGAGCACCCGTACCGCGCCGTACTCGGCGAGCACCGGGGCGGCGGTGTCGGCGCCGGCACCGAGGTGGACGGCGACCGGGTCGCCGATGCGGCGGGCCAGGGTCAGCAGTTCGAGGGTCGGCTTGCGGACGGCACCGTCCACGTGGTCGACGTAGACAAGGACTTCAGCCATGGGAATGCTCCTGCGAGGAAAAGTGCGGGCTCTGCGGACGGGCGGGCGGACCTGCTCAGATGAACTTCTGGCCCGCGAGGAACTCGGCGAGCTGCTTGCCGCCCTCGCCCTCGTCCTTGACCACGGTGCCGGCGCTGCGGGGCGGGCGCGCGGCGGCGTCCTCGACCTTCGTCCAGGCGCCCTCCAGGCCGACCTGCTCGGCCTCGAGGTCCAGGTCGTCCAGGTCCAGGGACTCCACCGGCTTCTTCTTGGCGGCCATGATGCCCTTGAACGACGGGTAGCGGGCCTCGCCGGACTGGTCGGTGACGGAGACGACCGCGGGCAGCGCGGCATCCAGCTGCTCGGTGGCGGCGTCGCCGTCGCGGCGGCCGGTCACCTTGCCGTCCTGCACCGACACCTCGGAGAGCAGCGTCGCCTGCGGAACGCCCAGACGCTCGGCGAGCAGCGCGGGCAGCACGCCCATGACGCCGTCCGTGGAGGCCATGCCGCAGACCACGAGGTCGTAGCCGGTCTTCTCGATGGCCTTGGCGAGGACCAGGGAGGTGCCCATGACGTCCGTGCCGTGCAGGTCGTCGTCCTCCACGTGCACGGCCTTGTCCGCGCCCATGGAGAGCGCCTTGCGCAGCGCGTCCTTGGCGTCCTCGGGTCCGACGGTGAGGACGGTGATCTCCGCGTCGTCGGCCGCGTCGGCGATCTGCAGCGCCTGCTCGACCGCGTACTCGTCGAGCTCCGACAGCAGACCGTCCACCGCGTCACGGTCAGTGGTCAGGTCTTCGGAGAAGTGCCGGTCGCCGGTGGCGTCGGGCACGTACTTCACACAGACAACGATCCTCAGGCTCACGCCGGCTCTCCTACTGCATCGTCATTACGGGGCTGCCTCGTGCAGGCAGCATAGGCGCCTGTCGGGGCGGATTCCGGTCAGGTGCTCCGGTTCTCCGCCAAGTTTATTACTCGCCAGTACAACCATCGCATTCCCCGTGGGCAAGGCCGGTTAACTGTGACGTTGCCAACGCGTGGCGCAGGTGGCGGCGGCGGGGCCCGGCGCCTCAGTCGCGCAGCGCCCGGAACCGGCCCTGCTGGTACAGCAGCGGACGGCCCGGCTCGCCGGTGCCGCCCGTCAGCACCTCGGCCAGCACCACCC
>NZ_BAAHCA010000839.1:0-2172 GCF_054776295.1 Streptomyces sparsus | reverse complement strand
CGCCGGGTGCGGGAGGCGGCGGGGTGCGTGCCGGGCGCGGAGGCGGCGGGGTGCGGGAGGCGGCCGGGTGGGGCACCGTGGAAGGGGTCCTTCACGCCGACACCCGGCAACGTCCCCGGACAGCCGCCACCTCACCGCCCCGACCTTCCGTCCCCTTTCAGCCCCTTTCATCCCAACCGGGTTCCGACACGTTCCCGTGAGTCCGCACCGGCACCCACCGAACCGCACTGGCCTCCCAGTGACTCCCCACGACTTCCAGGAGACGCGCATGAGTGAGCACACCTACCGGGTCACCGAAATCGTCGGCACCTCGCACGAGGGCGTGGACGCAGCGATCCGCAACGCGATCGGCCGGGCCTCGCAGACGTTGCGGGGCATGGACTGGTTCGAGGTGACCCAGGTCCGCGGGCACATCGAGAACGGCGAGGTCGCCCACTTCCAGGTGGGTCTCAAGGTCGGTTTCCGGCTGGAGGACACCACCTCGTAGCGCCTGCCGACACCCGCCCGGCCCCGCCGCCGCACCGCGCGCCGGCGGGGCCGAGCGCGTCCGGTCGCGGCTCGTGGAAGCCGCCGCGACAAGGGCGCAGGGGGGCGCATTGTTTCGTGCGCCGGAGCGCGCAGAAAGCGCCCGCGCTTCAATTCGAGAGGGTGCGCCTCGGCCGAGGCGTTCCTCCGCCTGCCGCACGGGCACATGTGCGGATGGACTCGTGGCGCCGTGCCGGGCGGCGGGGGGAATCGCCCGGCACCGGCAGAGGCCACACCGTCGGTGACGAGAGGTGGGGGAATGACCCGGGTACTTGTGGTGCACGAGGCTGTCCTGTTCCGGTCCGCGCTGGTCGCGTTACTCCGGGCCGAAGCCGGATTCCAGGTCACGTCGGTGGGACGGCGGGGCCTCGCGGACCGCATCCGGTGCGATCGGCCGGACGTGTACATGGTGGACATCGACTGCCCGGGAGCCGCCACCCTGCTCGAAGCGCTCGAACTCGCCCGGGGCGGCCTCGGCCGGCAGGGCGCACTGCTCGTGCTGGCCGCCGCCGACCGGCCCGGCCTGCTGCGCCGGGCCTACGACGCCCGGGCGCTGGGCTACGTGGACAAGAACGCCCCGTCGGGCAAGCTCGCGGAGGCGATACGCACGGTCCGCAAGGGTGAGCGGTTCATCGACGACTCGCTGGCGTTCGGCTTTCTCCAGGCGGCCGAGATGCCGTTGACGCCACGGGAGCTGACCGTGCTCTCCCTCGCCGCCGAGGGCAGATCGGTGGCCGACATCGCCCAGAACCTCCACCTGTCCAAGGGCACCGTCCGCAACTACATGGCCGCGGCGACCCGCAAGGTGGGGGCCCGGAACCGGATGGACGCCATCCGCATCTCGCAGGGCGCCGGCTGGATGTGAAGGGCGCCGCAGGCCCGGCGCACCGGTCGGTGGGGGGCCGCGTGCTCAGGCCCGCCCCGCCTCCCACACCCCGACCAGCTCCCGGTAGAGCGGCGACGTGCCGAGCAGCTCCTCGTGGGTACCGCTCCGGGCCCGAGTGCCGTCCATGATCAGGACCCGGTCGGCGCGACGCGCCGAGGACAGCCGGTGCGCCACCACCAGCAGCGTGCCGGGCCGGGCGGCGAGCGCCGCCTCGGCTCGCGCTTCGGCGTCCGGGTCCAGGTGGCAGGTCGCCTCGTCCAGCAGGAGCAGCGGCGCCGGCGAGAGATGAGCGCGGCCGAGCGCCAGTTGTTGTCGCTCCCCCTGGGAGAGCGCCTCCGGGTCGACCTCGGCGTCCAGGCCGCCGAGGCGCTCCACGAGCGGCCCCAGGTCCATGGCGTCGAGGGTGGCAGCGAGCTGCCCGTCCGACGCGTCGGGACGCAGGTAGCGCAGGTTGTCCTCGACGGAGCCGGTGAAGACGTACGCCTGCTGCGGGAGCAGGGTGCGGGCCGCGGCGGCCTCCGGGCCGACCGGGCCCCGCCCGTCGCCGACCGGGACACCGTCCAGCAGCACGGTGCCCTCCCCCGGCGGCAGCAGCCCGGCCAGCAGGGCGGTGAGCGTGGACTTGCCGATGCCGCTGGGGCCCACCACGGCCAGGTGCTCACCGTGCGCGACGGTGAGGTCCAGCCGGTCGATCACGGGCCGGGCCCGGGGCCCGTAGGCGAACGTCACCCCGCGCAGGGTCACCGCCGCCCGGCCGCGGT